>JAJEIA010000043.1 GCA_022823505.1 Dehalococcoidia bacterium | reverse complement strand
GTGGTAGCATCCGATGGGTGCTCCTCGTTTCGGGGTGGTTTTCTGTATCAAAAACCATTATCCCCGAAGCCGGGAGCACTTTCTTATCGCCTGACTACCCCGACAAACTCATCCTTTCGGTGGATTGGGGATAAGGATCGCTGTTGCGCTGCGTACGATGGTGACGGTTTGATCGTCACCTCTCATCAGTAACGAATAAGCGTTAGTATCGAGCAAGATACTCATTGCCAGGAGGTTTCGTCTACGGTTTCGAATTCCTGAACTGCGGCGTCGAACTCGTCCGCCTCGGCGCTAGTCCAGCTACCGATGTACTGGTCCAACGACGAACCGACATTAGTCCGCTCCCAGGTCGGTTTTATCAGGCCGGCGCCGATACGAAGCAGCTCGCACGCGGCATGGTTCAACGAGGTACCATCGCGCTCGGCCAGCTTGCGAATAACCTCTTCCAGCTCGACGTCCAAACCGTGTATGGTGATCTGGGTCACAATTGGTCTCCTCCGGTCGCGGCCCGCACGTGATGATTTGTTCGCATCGTAGTGAACCGCCGCGGCCTCGTCAATGACGGCTAATCTAGGGGGTGCCGTTGCTCCCACATGGTTGGGATGAAGGTCATGGTATCATCGCCCCGCATTTTGAGTACCTGAACGACTTTCTGGAGGCGCACCGATGGCTACGAAACCGTCACTCACCACCGAGCAGATCAAGGCGGCGATGGACGCCATGCTGGCCAAGGCGAACGAGACTCCCGACGCACCGGTGGCCATGGCCATCGTGGACGCGGGCGGCGAACTGCTGGCTTACTTCACCATGGAAAACCTGCGGGTCTTCAGCCGGCGCCACGCCCGGCGCAAGGCGTACACCTCGGCCATCATCGGCCGGGATTCCGGCGAGCACGCCGCCGGCCTGGCCGCCCAGGGACGGGGCATCGCCGACATGGGCGACCCCGGGTTCACCTACGGCCAGGGCGGACTGGTCATCATGAAGGACGGCGTGATCCTGGGCGGCATCGGCGTGGGCGGCTATCCCAGCGGCCAGGCCGACGAGGACCTGTCACGAGTGGGCCTGGAGGCGATGAACCTGTAATCACCCGCCAAGAACCAAACGCAGCATGGATGAACAGGATGTTCGGGATCATGGATTCAGTATCCGCATCCCGTCCATCCTGTTTATCCATGCCGATTGAACCACGGAGATGATGCGATGGCTATCTGGGATTTCACGCACCGCACGGCGCGGGTCAACGGGGTCAACATCCACTACGTGATCGAGGGCGACGGGTATCCGGTGGTGCTGCTGCACGGATGGCCGGAAATGTGGTTCTCGTGGCGCAAGCAGATTCCCGTGCTGTCGCAGGACTACCAGGTGATCGTGCCCGACATGCGGGGGTTCGGTTCGTCGGAAAAGCCATTGCAGGACTATCGCACGCGCACGGCGGCCACCGACATCTACGAACTGGTGCGGCACCTGGGGCACGAGAAGATCGCCATTGTGGGGCATGACATCGGCGTGCGGGTGTCCTACCGCTACTGCCTGGACCACGAGGCGGAGGTGGACCGGCTGGCGCTGCTGGACGGGACGCACCCGCTGGAGCAGCTGGGGCCGCAGACGCCCGAAGGCGTGCGGGAGCGGTGGCACTCCTACTTCCACCAGATACCGGACCTGGCGGAGCACCTGGTGCGGGGCAACGAGGAGGCCTACCTGCGTCACTTCTACCGCAACTGGTCGGTGAACCAGGCGATGATGTCGGATGAGGAGGTCGCCGTCTACGCCACGGCCTACTCGCAGCCCGGTGCGCTGCGGGGCGGCTTCTCCTATTACCGGGCCGCCGCCTACGAGGACCCGCCGGACTGGCGGGCCGACGCGGACCGGGTGCTGGACATCCCGGTACTGTACCTGTGGGGCGAACGGCGCCAGCGAACCTCAGCGGCCGGCGGGCTGGATCCCGAGGCGTCGTGGCAGAGGGCGGCGTCGAACCTGCGCACGCAGTTCATCCCCGGCGGCGGGCATTTCCTGCACGAGGAGAAGCCCGACGAGGTGAACGCGGCGCTGCTGGCGTTCCTGGGGGAGATTGGGAAGTAGATGGACGGCAGGTACGTAGTTCCTTGAATGCGATCGAGCATAGGTGCACCACAACGAATAACGCCGATTTACTGTTCACACGCTCAAGTCGCGTTTGAAAGACGGGGCCACCCGTCAGTTTATGGGTCATTTAGCCGCAATCAATGCCCAAATACCAATTATAGCGCTGCAAAAGCACGGTGATCTTGGTATAATATCAGTATGAATCGTTGGCAACGATGGTTTGCTTCGGATAGATTGCTACGCTGGCACTTCTTGCTATCCCCATTTGGGATAATGCTGACCACGTGGCTAATAACCCGTCGCCATGTTGAACCTGTCCAATTTGACGGGCTAGCAGAATACGCTAGCATCAGTGCTGTCATTTACGGTATGATAGCGGTAGCCCTCGACCTAGGAGGACAAGCTATGTTTTATACCATTGGCGCAATAGTCAAGTTCGCCGCCGAATGGAAGGCGGAAAAAGAGGCAAAAGCTGTGCAACTGGTTGCCAGCAACCCCGCTTTGCTGCAGCAAGCCATCGAACAGGCGAAAGCCAATAGCCGCGAACCCGCAGGCGCAAAGTGACGTGACCAGCGCGTGATCGTCAAAAAGGCCCCGCTCACCGGCGGGGCCTTTTGCTGGTCGCCTGGTGAGCCGGCGCCTCACTCCCGCAACGCCGGGCCGACCTCCTCGGCGTAGAGGCGGATGGACTTCTGGACGCGCTCCGCGGGTACGGTGCCGCCCAGGTTGGGCTCCATGATGAAGCCGGTCAGGCCGAGGTCGTCGCGCAGGGAGATCAGGCGCTCGGCGACCTGCTCGGGCGTGCCGTAGGCGACCCGGTCCACCAGCAGGTCGTCGTAGGTGGTGTTGAGCAACTGCTCGGCGCGCTGGCGACGCTCCTCGGTGGCGTTGGCGCCCTCTGCCTCCACCGTGCGGATGTACGTGTCGGCGGTGCGGCGGAAGGCACGCATGGTGCTCTCCTCCGTGTCCGCGCGAACCTCTTCCATCGAGTCGCCCACGTAGATGGGCATGCGCACGTAGGCGTCGTCCACGTCGTGGCCGTTGGCGGCGGCGGTCTCACGGTAGATTTTCAGATTGCTGGCGACCTGCGGGATGCCCTGGCCGCGCACGCCGGTGACCAGCGGGAAGCCCAGCTCGCCGATGATCCGGAAGGTCTCCACCGAGTTGGCGGCGATGCGGATGGGCGGATGGGGCTGCTGGTAGGGGCGCGGCGTGAGCACCACGTCGTCCATGTTGTAGTAATGGCCGTGGTGATCGAACCGGTAGTTGTTCCACGCCTTGAGGATGATCTCCAGGGCCTCGGCGAAGCGCTCGCGGCTCTCGTCGTAGGGCACGCCGTAACCCTGATAGGATCGGGGGAAACTGCTGCGCCCGATGCCAAAGTCCAGCCGGCCTTTGGAGATGTTGTCCACGGTCGAGGCTTCCTCGGCCAGGCGGATGGGATGGGCCAGGGGCAGCACGCTGACGCCGGTGCCGACGCGGACGCGTTCCGTTCGGGCGGCGATGATGCCGGCCATCATCAGCGGGACCGACGACACCGACGGGATCCCGGCTCCGCCCGGGTCGGTGGGCGTGCGGGGCGCGGCGAAGTGACGCTCGGCCAGCCAGACGCCGTCGATGCCCGTATCATCAGCCAATTGGGCTATGGTGAAGGCCTCATCAAAGGCTTCGTCCTGGGTGCGTCCCTCACGATAGTCACATTCCATTACCAGACCGACGTGCATGGTGATCCTCCCATCGGTTCGTTCCAAGAGATTTTAGCTGCCGAGGCGGCGGGACCGCCGCGCTGCGCCGGCAACAACAGGTGGCGGCTAGCTTTCGATGAAGGTGTTGGGCGCCGTCAGAAACCGGGTGCGGCACTGCAGCGTGCAGAAATAGTACCACTCGCCGTTGTAGAAGCTGCGGGTGCCGGCGTTGGGGTCAACCTCGTTGGCGCCGTGCATGGTCTGGCCGGTGGTGGCGCGGGCGCTGTCCTCGTTGATTACGGTCTTGCAGACGGGGCAGACGGGATCGGCGGGCATTGTCGGGCTCCTGTTTGGATTCGGGATTAGGCGGAGATTGCCACGTTGGGCTCGCGATGACAAGCAACGTGGGGTCAGGCGACGGCTTCGATGTCCATGCCGAGGCGCACCCGGCCGGGCTGGGCCAGCAGGGAGCGAGCGACCCGGGCGCGGTGCTCGAAGCTGGTTCCCATGCGCATGGTCCACGCGGCGACGCGGCGATACCAGAGGTGCAGGTCGAACTCCATCATGAAGCCGATGCCGCCGTGGATCTGCTGTGAGGAACGCACGGTGGCCTGGCACTTGTCGTTGGTGAACGCCTTGGCCTGGGACACCTCAACGCTGTAGGGCAGGCCGGCGTCCAGCTTCCACAGGGCCTCGTAGGTGAGCAACTGCGCGCCGTCGACCCAGACGATCATGTCGGCGCAGAGGTGCTGGATGGACTGGAACCCGGCGATGGGACGGCCAAAGGCGACGCGGTTCTTGGCGTACTCGATGGCCATCTCGGCGTCCTTGCGGGCCGCGCCGATGATCTGGGTGCACAGCAGGGCGGTGCCGGTGTCCAGCATTTCCTGCGTGGCCGGCCAGCCCTGGTTCACCTCGCCGATGACGCCGCTCAGGGGGATGCGGACGTCGCTCAACTCGATCTTGCTCTGGGAGTCCTTGGCCAGCGTGGTGAGCCGGGTCTCGGTGATGCCGGCGGAGTTGGTGGGCACGATGCACAGGGTGATGCCGGCGCTGCCATCCGTCGGGTCGGCGGTGCGCACGGCCATGACCACCAGCTCGGCGGCGGAGAAGTTGTCCACGAAGTGCTTGATGCCGTTGATGACCAGGCTGTCGCCGTCCACCTCGCCGCGGCACTGCACGGCGTCGGCGCGGAGGCGCGGGTCCTGCTCCTGCACCGCCCAGGTCATGATGAGGTCGCCGCGGGCGACGCGGGGCAGGATGGACTGCTTCTGCTCGTCGGAGCCGTGGTTGACTACGGCCAGGGCGGCGGTGGCGGTGCTGTGGAAGGGCACCGGGGCGATGGCGCGCCCGCACTCCTCCAGGATGAGGCCGAGGTAGGTGACGGGCAGGCCGCCGCCGCCGTAGGCCTCGGGCAGGGAGATGCCGAACCAGCCGAGGCTGGCCATCTGCTCCCAGAGTTCCACGGAGTAGCCGCGCTCGTCCTGCTCAATGGCCCGGGCGAGGCTGGGCGGGCACTCCGCGTCCAGGAACTCCCGGGCGGCGTTCTTGACCATCAGTTCTTCTTCGGTGGGTAGTACGTTCATCGTGCCTCGGTTTGGGTAGTAAGTTTAGGTTCAGTGGGTGGGAATGCCGAAACTCCGAAAGGCGGACGCTAATCGTCTAGCGACGGAAGGCCGACCAATTGCCGGATCATGTTGACCAGGTTAGCCACATCGTCCAAGCACTCGGCAATTTGCTGCGCGCCAAAGTCATCTTCGTAGAAATTCTGATGCAAGTCGTTGGCGCTGCGTTCCCAGAAGCGTATCTGGTCGCGGCGCGTTTCCATCCGCAACTCGGTCACTATGTAGTGAAAATCGCTGTGGTTGATATACGTCAGAGTACGGGCTGCGGCATAGGTCTTAACGGCATGAGCGGCTGCTCCCCAACCTTTCTCCGATGCCTGTAGCAAATCGCCATTAGATAAATATGCCCGACTACGGTGCAAGAACGCGGCACTGATTTGGGCATGGTCGCCTCCAAATTCCGACATTTTGGACATCCTTGCCATTCCCAGGAATTACCCAACTCTTGCCTGGATGAATAACACCAGGTTTCCGACCGCCCTTACATCATCGGCGAAGAGTTCGGCATATTGGGGATCGCTGCGCCCGGCGCAATAAACGGCCGTCTTGCGTAATTTGACGGCAGCGTACGTCCATCCCCCAATCTCCTTGCTGTCGGCCTCTTCTTTTTCCAATGTGCGCATTACCGAATCAAAATGACTTTCGTCTCCGTAACGGCAGCCAATGGTATCGGCATAAGATTTGGCGGCCAGCAACGCCGCTTCCCATCCTTTATCTGACGCCGGAATTAGATAACCGTTATCCATGCACTCCCAAGCGCGGCGCAACACGTCCTCCGCGCTCCGCGGCGGCTCGGCCAGGTCCTTCACCAGTATCGCCAGCCGTTGCACGTCGTCCAGCCGCCGAGCGACGCCCTCGCTGTCCAGCCAGTCGTACCCGGCGTTATCCGACAGCGCCATGGCGCTGACTACCCACTCGGCGGCGTTGGTGTGCCCTCGATTATCTTTGACCAGCCGTTGAGCGGCGTCCGTGAAGTTGAACCCGGCGCCTGGCCCGGCGCAGCTGGCCATGGCGATTTCCGCTGCCCGCCAGCCCGTGGCCGAGGCAGATACCAAGTCGCCTTGCGCCAGGTACTCACGGGCCTGGCGCAGGAATTGATCGCAGGTTTCGGCGGTTGCGGCCTGGGTTTGCGTCACGGTGACGGCTCCGGCGACGGGTTAGACCCGGGGCATACCCAGGCCCCGGCGGGCCACCTGGTCGCGCATCACCTGGACGCTGCCGTGGTTGATGCCGCTCTGGAACGCGCCCATGAGGTTGTGCGCGAACACGCCGCTCTCGATGGCGTCCTCGGACCCGTTGAGCAACTGCCCGTAGGGCCCCAGCATCTGCGCGATGGTCTCGGTGGTGCGGACCCCATGCTCGGGGGCGAAGACCTTCTCGGCGGAACCCTCGTAGGTGAAGTTGCCGTCAGACTCCACGATGGACATGCTGCGCATGGTCATCAGGCGGCAGACCTGGCCCTCGATCCACATGTCGGCCAAACGGTCTTGCAGGGCGGGGTCTTCGCGCATGGCGTAGCCCTCGATCTCGTTGTCCTTGACCCAGTTGACGATGTCCTCGTCGCGCTGGATGGAGATCAGGTAGCGGGACGCGCCGACGCGGTCGAGGTTGAGGCCCATGGCGCCGACGTACCAGCCCTGGTTCTCCTCGCCCAGCATGCAGGACGCCGGGACGCGGACGTTCTCGAAGAAGGTCTCGTTGGTGCGGTTGTCGCCGTAGGTGGTGCCCAACGGAGCCGGCGGGTTGTTCTGGATGGTCCACAGCGGGCGCACGGTGATGCCCGGCGTGTCCATGGGGATCAGGAAGATGCTGATGCCGCGATGGCGGGGCGCATCGGGATCGGTGCGCGCCATCAGGTAGATGTGCGTGGCGTAGTGGGCGGCCGTGGTGTACATCTTCTGGCCGTTGATGACGTACTCGTCGCCGTCGCGGACGGCGCGGCACTGCAGGCCGGCCAGGTCGGCCCCCGCCTGGGGCTCGGTGAAGCCCAGGGCGAAGCTGATCTCGCCGCGGATGATGCCGGGCAGGAACTCCTGCTTCTGCTCCTCGGTGCCGGCGGCGAGGATGGCGGGAGCGCCGGAGCCGGCGCCGCCGACGGTGATGCCGGCGCGGGCGAACTCCTCTTCCACGATGTACTGGTCGATGCGGCTGCCCGCCTGACCGCCGTATTCCTTCGGCCAGGAGATGCCGATCCAGCCCCGGTCGGCGATCTGCTTGTACATCTCGCGGGTCTTGGGGCCCCGCCGGCGGATGCCGGTGTCCTCAAGCTCGGCGACGATCTCGGGGGTTACGTTTTCCGCAATGAATTGCTGGACTTCGGCGCGCAGGGCTTCCTGTTCGGGGGTGAATGCGAATTCCATAGCAACGCTGCCTCGTGAAAGAGTGTGCCGTTCGTTTACGCCGTGCAATTATAGCGGGTCGGGCGGGAGGTGTCATTCCGGGCCGGCGATCACGCGTGCCCGACTTTGAGCATTCAACAGTTGCGCCCAGCACCGCAAGCTCGTTCCGCACCAGCGTCCTTGATCCCAGGTATAGTGCCGAGAGGGAGCTTGCCGCCGAGTATCTTGCCCGGAGGCCAAACCTTCAGTAGGGCTTCTTGGGCCATCGGCTCAAACAACTTGCATACCCTGCGCCTGGCCCGCGACTTTTTGGCCGGCATGTTTGTTCCTTGCCTTCCTATCGCAGGTCAAATCCGGTAATCGTCAGCCACCATTCATAAAGCGGGTCGCGTGCGCCGGGAATATAGCTGGCGCCCGACTGTATCGCCAGCATCACTTGTCGCAACTCGTCGTTGGAAACTGATGCTCTTTCAGCCCATGCTTTGAGCAACTCAAGCGTGGAAAACAATGGAACTACCTGTGCCCGTTCAGCAAGAATCCGGCGGGCTTTCCGGTCGTCGGTTGCAACGGAGTACCCTCGATGTAGCGCAAGTGCGATCGTAAAGGCTTCACCATCGTCCACCACTGCGGCGAAATCAACGAAAGTGGCCTCTTCTTCTGGACGCTCCGGACGCACTACTTGAATCGCGCCGTCATCCACCAAAGGCGTCAAGTCAACTGGCACTCGCTTATCCTCGTTGACCGTGGACCCACGACACCATACATAGAGAGCTTCTCGTTCTCGCACATATTCGGCGACTCCGAGGCGATAAGGCAATGCGAGGGCGATGTCTCGCAAGCGCCCCGTTGCATAAAGGTTGAGGAGGCAACTAGCATCAAGAATGGTGAGTTCAAGGAAGTGCGTAATCAAGAGTCTTGCCCGCTAACATCGCTCGCCAGATCGATTGATAAAGACGCTATGCTACCTTCATCAAGAAGATGCAGCGGATGGGTTATCGTCTGGACTATATCCCTTGCAGATACCCTGTCCGTTCGCAGAAGGCGCGCTAGTTCACCTTCAGTAAGATTGCCCTCTTCATAAGATCTGACAGCCAATAGTTGATAGCGAACAGGGAGAGGTTTGGCATCGTGCCGATGTGGGGTCAAGCCCAATTCCTTCTGGGCCTCGCGCACTTTGAATCCCCGGTCGCGTAGCCGTTCCCAAGCGCCCTTGGGAAGAAGTTGCAGCTCCTCCAGTCTCAGCATCATTGCTTCTACTGACACAAAGTAGTAGTGAGCGATGCGGCAAACCTCCGCTGCGGTAACCCTACCCTCGAACGCGCGGGCTATCTCATTGAATCGGCGCCGAAGACCCGTCTCCGGCATGAGCATAGAACGGGCGAAGGTATCGGCAAACCGCTCGTGGGCGGGCACACGCTCGTAGGCCCCACCCAGCATCGTTATTTCTGAGCGAAAACGGCTGGTCAGGAAATGGCCATATTCGTGGGCCATCGTCCATCGTCGTCGCTCTTCCGGGTGGCGGACGTTGACACCAATGCAACCGCCGAGTTCATCGGTGTAGGCGAAAACGCCCGCGACCCGAGAAGGCAATTCGGAATAAAAGATACGAATATCAACGTCGCTCTCAAGCGTTTCCCGCAAATGGAGAACTGGCCCGTCCCCAAGACCTAGACGATTGCGTTCGTAAGTTGCCAAGTCTACCGCCGCATCTTCCGGGGCTATCCCATCGATTGGATATTGGGCAGGATAGTTACGCCTAGAAGGAAGCCCATTCAATCTTTCCAGATACAGGTAGTCTTCGCACAAACTTTGAAAATCCTGAACCGATCGTTCCAATGCGTTCTGCGCCGACGCGGTGCCGGCATTAGCCACAGCCGTGCGGAACTGCACGGCAAAGTTTGCCATCGGCTCCCGTGAGCCAACAAAATCGCTGACGGCTCTGCCGTAGAGGTTCGCCAGCCGGGCGAGCTCGTCGGGCCTAACCCGCCGGTCCCCCTTTTCCAATGCCGTGACCGTCGTCCTGGCTACAGCCAAAAACTCGGCAACTTCCTGCTGCGTAAGGTGTCGGGCTCTTCTGGCGTCTTGAAGACGCTGCCCCAGCGCTCTGGGGTCGATAGTGTCGAGCACATGTGGTCTCATCTGATCACCTAGCCGAAGGCTTGAGGTTCGTAGGAAGCGATTCCCACTCCGTTACGTACGTCCGGAACAGACGGATAAAATTAGCAGCGGTTTCGTCTGCGCCAAACCCTTGACTGGCAACAAGCGCGGCGTGAGTCATGGCGAGATTGGGAAACGAAGTCGCCAATGACCTCCAAGGGGAAGCAGAAGCCAAGCAGTTCGCGAACTTGTGAACCTGATATTTACTGGCTTCAAGACCGTATATCTGACGGTACTTGAGCGTGGCTCGGTCACTCAACAAATCATGTCGGTACCCACTTGCCAGGTCATATTCTCCAAGCCCGGCCGCATGGAGACACTGCCGACGGAGAATACACGAGGTACACAACCGCACTGCGCTTGGGCCACGCGTTGTGGAAAGCCATCGCAGGAGACGGTGTCGCATATTGCGTCCGCAAGGCCGGCCACTGGCAATGTGGCGCACATCTCGGCCTTCGTTTGAAAAAGACAAGGATTTTTGATATGAACCGTCTGCCCCAACACCAACGCGAAAACATCCTCAGCCATCATCAACGAACGCGGATGGACTCCTCGATAGTTGTCGACACCCAACTGCGTCTCGTTCAGAGGCAAGTTCAGTGCTCCTATCCCGTTTTCATATACGTGCAGGGTGTCGGCATCAGCCAATAACGCCGTCAGCACTCCTATGGCGAGAAACACCAAGGCTCTCGTGCGTTGCCCTTTCTCTTCGCGACAGCGCTCCGGCTTGCTGATGCCGAATGGAACTGCCACGTGATATATCTCGGGGCTGGTCGAAGTTAGGTTTTCTCGCCATGCTGACCGAATACGTTGTACTTGCCGTCGTTGTTGGAACGCTAAACGGTCCTGCGTGTAGCCGGACACCAAAGCGTATGACCCGCCCGACGCTGGACGAGAGTGGTATGCAAAGCCAGCGAGAGAGTCCAGACCGCCGCTGAACAAAGAAACGGTAATCCGCTCCTTCGGTGGGAACCTGAAGAGAAAGCGCTCCGATTCAGCTAGGGAAGGAGCGGTTTCTCGCCCGACAAATCGGAATGACCATTCGTCTTCGCTTAGCCAGTACAGTAGATTCCGGAGCTGTTCGGTCATCTCCGCGCTATTCCAAAGCCTAGGGTTGCGCACCCCAGCCTGGACGCGGATGCTGCGCTGTCCGGTCGATGGGCCCATGAAATCGCGTGGAGACATACGGTCCGCAGCATAGACTGACATAACGACATCCAAGAGATCGGCCATGCCAGATGAAAGGGGACGGCAAAACGTTCGTGATAGGCGTTCGCTACCCATCCAATGACTGCCGCCCATGGGCCCGGTATGGTCAGCGAAATTATATTCGTAGCTCGACCGGCTCATCTTTTTTATCTCACTGAAGTGCCGTCCGGCTTCTGCGCAGAGGTCAAATCTTCATTCAGGAGGTCGCTGGTCGATTCCTTCGTCACGATACGGTTTGGGGCCTGTAAGCCCTTAGCGTCTGGGTTCTGGGCGACTCGTCCTGCAATCTCTGTAATAGCGGGTTGCATGATTTGCTCTATCCGACTCTGCCACTGCTGTGCTTCCATGTAATTTGCGAGTTTGTCTTGGGCAACCAGGTTTTGGCGCGCGTTGGCAAAGAAACGACGCTCCAATATGGCATTGCATATGCGCTCTACGAAGCGCAGCGCAATAGGCCCTTCGTCAGTGTGAACGATTATGGATTTGGCAACATCGGATGCAATTTTGGTGTGAGTATGGCCAGCGTGATCTTGTACGATACGTTCCAGTACAGTGAAGGCTCGTATCAAAGCTTCAGCTTCCTGTCCTGCTGAACCGAAGCCAACAGCGCTTCCCTGAACCATTTCCTCAACGACGCGTTCCATTTCACGAAAGCCCGGTACGCCGCCGCCGTCACGCAGTTCCTTGGAAAGAGCCCCAGTCAGTATGTCAGCAACTTCTTCTAGAGAAGTACCCTCCATCCTGGCGCGCCGATATGCCTTTCGCCACCCGGCAGCAAATGCGCGTTCAAAGCGATCCAATTCAGGCATGCTGACCTCCGCCAGTATTTTGGCCCTAGTTAGCTGACAATGTCAAGTATTCTAGGAGTGCAAGTTGAATCAGACCCATTCAACAACCGCCCCAACATCCCTTCCACCGCCCTGCCCTCCGCGGACGCCGGCAGCCTTTTCCGCGACTCCGCATTGGCGGCCGCGATTGTAGCATCGGGGTCGGGATTGCCACGCTGCGCTTGCAATGACGCAGCAGCGGTAGAGGCGGGGCTGCCTGTGCTAAACTGGCCCAAACTCAGCCAAACTGGCGAGGACAGTACCGTGCAAAACACAGCAGTCTCCCCCGCGGCCGGCGTGGCGCCGGCCATCCTGGACGCCGCCGCCGTGGCGCAGCGGATCGCCGACAACGTGGCCACGGTCATCGTCGGGAAGAGCGACGTGATCGAGATGGCGCTGGCCGCGCTGATCGCCGAGGGCCATATCCTCGTTGAGGATGTGCCGGGGGTCGGCAAGACGATGCTGGCCCGTTCCATCGCCACCTCCATCGGCGGGACCTTTTCGCGCATCCAGTTCACCCCCGACCTCCTGCCCAGCGACGTGACCGGCGTATCGGTGTACAACCAGTCCACCGGCGAGTTTTCGTTCCGTTCCGGCCCCATCGCGGCGCAGCTGGTGCTGGCCGACGAGATCAACCGTGCCACGCCCAAGACCCAGTCGGCGCTGCTGGAAGCCATGGAAGAGCGCCAGGTGACGGTGGACGGGGTCACGCATCCGCTGTCCCCGCCGTTCCTGGTGATCGCCACCCAGAACTCAATCGAGTACGAGGGGACGTTCCCGCTGCCGGAGGCGCAGCTGGACCGGTTCCTGATGCGCATCAACGTGGGGTACCCGCGCTTCGAGGAAGAGATCACGATCATCGCGCAGCAGGAGCACTCGCATCCGATCCTGGACCTCGAGCCCGTGGCGACGCCGGAGCAGGTGCTCGAGATGCAGGAAGCGGCGCAGGACGTATACGTCGACGGGCTGGTCCGTGAGTACCTGGTGGCGCTGGCCGAGGCCACGCGGGAGCACGCCGACGCGGCGCTGGGCGCATCGCCGCGGGCATCGCTGGGCCTGTTCCGCACCGGGCGGGCGCTGGCCTTGGTGCGCGGCCGGGACTACGTGCTGCCCGACGACATCAAGGAGCTGGCGGTGGCCGTGCTGGCCCACCGCATCGTGCTGACGCCGGCCGCCCGGATGCGCGGGGTGCGGGCGGAGCAGATGGTGAGCGAGCTGCTGAACAGCGTGCCGGTGCCGGGGGCGCGGTAGGCCCGCGAGCGGAGAGGTCAGGATATGTACACCTTTGACGTTCTGGTCTGGGAAGATCCGTCGGAAGATGGATCGATGGGATATGGTGCGTGGTGCTCCTACGTCGTAGGAGTATGGGGGCAGGGGGATACGGAAGAAGAGGCTTTGGCGGATATCACCTCGGTGATGACGGATGTAATCTTGCACCCGTGGGATGATGGCGTTTCTTTGGCAAATGCCGAGGAAGCCGCGACCGAAATGGCCGGGATCATCAAGAAGCTTTTTTCTGAGGGTATCCCTTACAAGATGCACCAGGTATCGATCTCGACTGAACTGCCCGCTAGCGTCTGATGCCGCGCTACGCCAATGTCCGGCCGCGTGAGCTACGACGTTTACTAGCCAGGATGGGGTTCGTCGAAACCGCCCACAACGATCATTGGCGTTATCGTCACCCGGGCCTCGGCTTACGTACTAAAGTGTCCTTTGGCAACCAAGAGATCCGAGCGGCCTTGATGGGCGAAATTATCACTACCCAGCTAGGTATGACAGTTGACGAGTTTCGTGAAGCTATGAACGGGAATATACCAGAGCGGTTTACCAACCCGGAGTTTTGGAGCAACTGACCAAGATTGGAAGTCTGTTGCATTGGCGCCCGTTGGCCGGCAAGGCGCCGCGACATCAAAGAGAGATACGAGCATGCACACCTTTGACGTATTGATTTGGGAAGACGCGACATCTGATGGCACGCCGGGCTATGCCGCGTGGTGCTCGTACGTGCTGGGCGTCGGAGGGCAAGGGGACACGGAGGCGGCGGCGTTGGCAAACATCACCTCGTCGATGACTGACGTGATCCTGCATCCTTGGGAGGACGGGAGATCCCTGGCGGATGAAGCGGAGGCCACGACCGAAATGGCCGAGATCATGGAAGAGCTTGCGGCTGAGGGCGTCCCTTACAAAATCCACCGAGTATCGATCCCAACCGAATTGCCAGCCGGCGTCTGATGCTGCGATACGCCAATGTGCGGGCCCGTGAGCTACGCCGATTATTCCTCAGGATGGGGTTTGTCGAAACTGCTCATAACGACCATTGGCGGTATAGGCACTTTGGGCTTGGCTTGTATACGAAAGTTTCTTTCGGCAACCATGAGATCAGAGCTCGTTACATGGGCGGGATCATCACCAAGCAGCTACGTATGACCGTTGACGAATTTCGCGAAGCTATGAACGGGAATATTCCCGAACAGTCCACCAATCCCGATTTCTGGAACAACTAGACAGCTACGTGTCCGACATGATCAAGTCTTTCATCGTAGAGCACCGGCGCAAAATACTGTTCAGCCTGCTGATCCTGGCGGTGCTGTTCTACTCGCTGGGAACCGGTTTCTCGTTCTTCTACCGGCTGCTGTTCACACTCGTGCTGCTGGTCATAATCGGCTACGGCTGGGCCTGGCTGAACCTGCGGGGCATCGAGGTGCGGCTGACCCGGCTGGGCACACGGGGACGCGTGGGCGATTACCTGGAAGGTCAGATCCAGCTGATCAACCGCACGCGGCTACCCAAGTCGTGGCTGGAAGTGATGGAGGACACCGACCTGGCGGAACCGGGCGGCCGCACCGTGGCACTGGTCAAGGGGCAGGTGCGTTCGTTTCGCATCGCCACCTACCTGTCCCGTCGCGGCATCTACCGCACCGGGCAGGTGCGCGTCACCGCCCGCGACCCCTTCGGGCTGTTCCGCCTGAGCCGGACGTTCCTCAACCACCAGTCCTACACGGTGCTGCCGAGGACCGTGCCGCTGCCCGACCTGGACCGCCGCTTCGCCAACCTGCCCAGCGACTCGGTCTTCTCGCGGCGCACGCCGGCCATCACCCCAGAATCGTCCACGGTGCGCGACTACGCCCACGGCGACAGCCTGCGGCGGATCCACTGGCCGTACACCGCCCGCATGAACCGCCTGATGGTGAAGGAGTTCGACATCGGCGTGTCGGCGCAGGCGTGGGTGCTGCTGGACATGGACCGGCGCTCCCACCTGGGCGATCCCCCGGACAACACGGAAGAGCTGGCCGTCACCGTGGCCGCCTCGCTGGTGCAGCACTGGGACGAAACGGCGGTTCCCGTCGGCCTGGCCGCCAACTCCGCCGACCTCTGGATGCTGAACCCCGACCGCCGGCCGGCCCAGTTGGGCATATTGATGGAGACGCTGGCCGGCATCCGCGCGGACGGGACGCTGTCACTGGAGCGGTTCATCTATGACCTGCGCCCGCACCTGTCGGGCTTCAACACGCTGATGGTGATCACCGCCTCGCGCCGGCCGGAGTGGACCTCGGCGCTGGTCAGCCTGCGACGCCAGGGCATCAACATCACGGTATGCTACGTGGACCACACGTCGTTCACGGATCCGGGAGGCGAATCCAGCACCGGGACCACCGGCCAGGCCGTCGCCGAGTACCTGGCCCAGCACGACATACCGATCTACATCGTGCGACGCGACGAAGACATCAACCTGGCCCTGTCGCGTCCGCTGGCAGTGGGAGGCGCCAGGATGCCAGAGGGCGTCGGAGCTTCCCCGGCCGCGGCGGATACCGCCGGCGTCGAACCGGTAGCCGGCCGGGTTGCGTAGCGATACAATGCGGCCCGCACGAAAAGATGACGTAGAGTAACCAGGTCATGGCTACGATAACGGCCCCGTCCCCTACCTTGACTCAGCCCTCGCCGGGCGCCAACCCGTCGTGGAGCGGCGCCGGCGCGGCCCGCTGGTTGCTTTCGGCCCTGACCGCGCTGCGACCGCCCGACGGCTGGGTGGCCGCCGGACTGCTGCTCCTCAACATGATCATCGTCGTATGGTCGGTGGAGGTGGCGGACTGGGCGCCATCGCCGTCGTTGGTCCTGGTCATGATCCTGGCGGTCCTGACCGCCATTCCGCTGACGCGCATCCGCCTGTGGACCGGCCTGGTGCTGCCGGTCGGGCTGCTCATCGGCATCGGCGTCATAGTATGGCAGATGGTCGTCGCGTCGCCCGACGAATTGCAGGTCGCCACCGCGGGGGAACTGTTCGAGCGGCTGGGACTGTGGGTGATGGCGGCCCGCAACGAAGGGATCAGCGTGGACCCACTGCCCTTCGCGGTGGGACTGATGATGGCCGCCTGGCTGTCCGGCTACCTGGCGGGATGGGTGTTCTTCCGCTACCGGAACTTCTGGGGCGTGTTTGCCCTGGGCGCGGTGGGTCTGATGTCCAACCTCACCTTCCTGCCGGATACCGCCAGCATCTACCTGGCGATCTACGTATTCACCGGCCTGCTGCTGGTGGGATGGGTCCAGTCCATGCGCTCGCGGCAGCGCTGGGACGCGGAAGGCCGCGTTTACGACGGGCACCTGGGCATCCTGACCGTCAGCGACACGTCGCTGGTGGCCATCGCGGCCCTGGTGATCGCCTTCCTGCTGCCCGTGGGAGGCCAGTGGGGCCCGGCCAACTCTTTCTACTCCCTCACGCGTACTCCATTGGTATCGTGGGAGGAGGACTTCAACCGGCTCTTCGCCGGGCTGCCGGCGCGGCGTCCGCTGCCCTACCGCATCTGGGGCGACACCATGGCCTTCCAGGGCACCATCAACCCCACCGACACGCCGGTGCTGCAGGTCAACTCCCCGGTGCCCATGTATTGGAAAGCGCGTTCCTACGCGACCTACACCCACGAGGGGTGGTTATCCGACGGAACCGTGCTCCGGGAGCCGGGCTGGAAACCGGAGTACAGCGCGCCCAATCCCCACCAGGAACGCTTCAACGTGACCTTTGAGGTCATTCCCAACTACGACAGCCGGAGCCTCTTCGCCGGCGGGCAGGTGATTGGCGCCAATCGCGACGTGCGCGTGGAAACTTTTGATTCCCCTAGGTACGTCATCGATCCGAACCAGGAGAGCGAGACCGACCTGCTGCCTTCGACCCTGCGGCTGGCGGTGGACGGGCTACGCGACGCCGTGTCGGCGGACGCCTTCGCCGCGGCGGAAACGGTGGCGGGCGTGCTGCCCACGTCCTTTGTGCTGGAATCTATTGAGCGGGATTCCGCCGGGAGCGTCGTCAACGCCGTGATCGGCGAGATTGTGCCCTCGGAGCCGGACGTTCTCGCGGTGCGCGCCGCCGGCGGCGCCGCGGAAGCCGGAGAGCCGTACCAGCTCACCACCTCGGTGTCCTCGGCAGAACCGGAGGAGTTACGCACCGCCGGCGAGGAATACGCTCCGTGGCTGTGGGCGCGGTACACCCAGTTGCCGCCCGACATGCCGCCGCGGGTGGCGGAGTTGGCGCGGGCGATCACCGGCGGGGCGGAAACGCCCTACGACCAGGCTGCGGCGATCGAGCAATATCTCAAGAGCAACTACACCTACAACCTGGCCATCGATCCGCCGCCCTTCGGTTCGGACGGCGTGGACTACTTCCTGTTCGAAAGCGGCCAGGGCTACAGCGAGTACTTCGGCTCCGCCATGACCGTCCTGATGCGAAGCCTGGGCGTGCCGGCCCGAATGACCACCGGCTACACCACCGGAAACCTCGCCGACGGTTCACACATCTACGTGGTGACGGACCGCCATAGCCACGGCTGGACCGAGGTGTTCTTCCCCGGCTACGGCTGGATCCCCTTCGAGCCCACTCCCGGTAAGGAGATCCCAGTGGCCATCCCGCCGGAAGAGCAGGCCAGGATGTCGGCGTCCGCCGGCGACGCCGACGTCGTCGACGATCTGCTCTGCGAGATCGAAGAGGAATGCGAAGATTTCGAGGACGGTTTGGACGAATCGGACCTGGTGGGTGGCGATCCCATAGGCGACGGCTGGGCCACAACCGCCCGCGGCTTCCTGCCCTGGGTGGGGGGCGTCGCGGCCGCGGCGGCAGCCCTGGCGCTGGTCGTCTGGGCCATGTGGCGGTGGCTGTTCGCGCCGCCCAGCGACGTACCGGACGCGTACCGCCGCCTGCGTCGCCTGGGCCGGTTGGCGTCGGTTCCGCTGCGGGAGCACCAGACGCCGCACCAGTGGGCGGGGATACTGGCCACGGCCGTGCCGGAGCAGGCGCAGGATATCGGCCGCATCGTCAACGCCTACGTCCTCCATCGGTATGCGGGGCACGTAGGCTTCCGTGCGGACGCGGACCCGAGCGTGATCGAGGCTTGGAGGACGGTTCGCGGGCCGCTGGCGTGGTACGCGCTGCGTCGCCGGGAAGTCTGAAACCAACACGGAAGGTCTGCCTGATGGCCCAAGTCACGCAACCGGGTGCAACCCTCTACTTCTGCCTGACGGAAACTCCCTTCGGGTGGCTGGCGCTGCTGGGTTCCGCGCAGGGTTTGCAACGGGTCAGCCTGCAACCGGAGCCGCAGGACGCCCTGGACGGTCTGGGCACTGCCGTGGACCAAGCCGAGGACAACGCGGCCGTCTTTGCGGACGCGCTGGCAGCGTTCGGCGAGTATTTTGCGGGCAATGTCACCGCGCTGGACCGGATCCCCCTGGATCTCTCCGGCGCCTCCCCGTTCTTCGGGGCGGCATGGGCCGCGTGCCGGGGCATACCGCCGGGCGAGACCCGATCCTACCAATGGCTGGCCGAGGCCGCCGGGAGTCCCAGGGCATCGCGGGCCGCCGGCCAGGCAATGGCCAGGAACCCCTTCCCGCTGATCATCCCATGCCACCGGGTGGTGGGCAGCAACGGGGGTCTGCACGGGTACGGAGCCGGGGGCATCGGCGTGAAGGCGCGGTTGCTGGAGATGGAGCGCAGCCGGGGCGCGTTGCTGTAACCGGAGCTACTTTACATCGATATACAGGATGGACAGGATCAACTGATTGTCGTGAAGGTCCGGCCGTTCCAAACGGCGGTGTGGATTGAATGGTTCTTCGGAATCGTCAACATCCTGTAAATCCTGTCCATCGATGTAAAGGCAATTGCCGGCAGGCGTTGGCGGGGCACTCCTTGCGGACTAACCACCCGGCGGGTATTCTGTACCGCGATCCAATCCCCCTGATCAGTAAAGACAATCGCGCGATCCAACCGCGCCGCCGGCAGGAGGTTAATACGATGGCAGGACAGAAATTCACATCCTGGGTACACGGCTCCGCGATGACCGGCGAGTACCTAAACCGCGTCACATCGGTACGCCACTGCGGGCCCTTCGCCCGCATCGAGGGCAGCGAGGGCCAGAACGCCTGGATGCACTTCGCCATACCCACGCCCACGGTGCAGAACGGGAACCGCACCAAGGCAGAGTCAGTGTCGGTGTCCTTCCGTGCCCGCTCGCACGCCAACGTGGCTGAGGTGCTGGTGTACGACGGTGAGAAGATCATCGCCGAACACCTGGGCATGGCCATCAAGGGCGACAACCTGGACGCCAGATTTGAGATCCCGGGCGCCCCGGAGGTTGACCGCGGCATCAACGTGGTGGTGGGCGTCACCTTCGACCAGGGAGCGCCGGACATCCGCTCGATGCAGGTGGAGATCGTTGGCGTAGGCGTGGACTTTGAGGGATAGCCGCGGCCGATAGCAAAGTATTCAGGGGCGGGTTTGGGACCCGCCCTCATTTCATGGCTGCCAAAGCCGGCCCTCGGACTGTGCAGCCCGACGCAGCCTGCTGTCCAGCGTGGCGATCATCACGTCACGCCGCATGGCAAGTTCCAAATACACCGCGTCGTAGATCGACAGGACATGTGCTTTGGCTAACTCGTAGGCCGCATTCAGATCGGTCTGGTCGTCGGTGTCGATTGGCAGCGCGGTCAACGTCTCCAAGTGCTGAGCGGCTCGAGCCGACGACATCCGGTTTCGCCTTTCGGCGGTGAGCAGGACATTACGCATCTCAATGTGCCAGAAGCGGGGAACCAACCAGCCGGAAATCAGCGGTGATACGAAGGCGGCGTCGGCGTAAGGTTCGTTTTCATCGTCAAGAACCCACGCCGCCGCCACGGAGGTGTCCAGAGCGATGGCAGGCATCAGCGCCGCCCGTAGCGTCGCCAATCCAGGATGTCACGCAAGCTGTCGGAGACTGTCTCCCACGGTTCTGGCGACCTGTCATCGCTTTCTGCATATGCCTTTTCGTTCTCCTCCAAAAGGTTACGCGGCGATTCCAAAGTCGGATCAGGAAGAGGCACGGGGCAGAGATGCGCAACCGGCTGGCCGTGGTGGGTTATCACCACTGTTTCACCCTGTCTTGCCTCCTCCAACAGCTCGAAAAGGATGAATTTGGCATCGTAATCCTCAACTTCGCGCATCACTGAACCTCCGCGTTAGACTTGATCGGGCGACAGGCCGTGCTGCCGGAGTTGCTCTTCCAGAGCACGGGCGCGGGCTTCGGCTTCCTGCCGGGCATCTTCGGCTTCCTGGCGGGCGTCTTCGGCTTCCTGGCGTGCTCCTTCGGCAGCATCCCGCTCTGCCTCGGCGGCCTGGCGGGCGGCCACTTCCTCGGCCAGGTAGCTGAGCCAGGTTTGAGCCTCCGGGTCGTAGAGACGGAGTTCACCGTCAGGACGCTGGCAGACTTCCAACTCCAGCACCTCGCTGTACCCGCGGAGCATGCCGTCATCGCCCAGCCCGATTTCGATGGGTTCGTATTCGCCGTCCTGGGCCAACTGCTCGCCGACCAGGGCCGGGGAGAAAAGCTGGCCGGTTGGGTCGAAACGCCAGTATTCGGTTACGCCCAACGCAGCGTAGAGGGCGCGCTTCTCCGTCATATCGCGCACGAAGGTGCTGGGCGAGGCGATTTCGAGAACGAAATCGGGCGTCTTGCCCTCCTCGCGCCAGATGATGTAGGAACTGCGGAGGTGGTCCTCCACGCCGAACACCACGAACACGTCCGGAGCCAGCCGCACTGTGTTGTCGTTCATCCGGTAATAGACCAGGAGGTCGCCGGAGACGTAGACATCGTCGCGGTCGGCGTAGCGCTGGCGCAGAGCGAGGACGGTTTCGGTCAGCGGGTAAAACTGGGCGTCGGTTTCTGCCATCGGGTTCCCGTCCGATTCAGGGTAGTAGATGTCCGGGTCGTCCTCGGACAGCGGGCGATCCAGACCTTCCCTGACGAACCGGTTCACCAGTTCCTGGACCCTGATGCGCGGACGGGCTTTTGACTCGGTTACGGTGGTCATGCTGATGTCTCCCCCAACTCGTGGAGTGGTCAAACGCCTTCGACGATCATCACGTTGGAGATGGTGGAGGCGATGCGCAATTCCTTGGGGCCGGCGTAGTCGTCGGAGTAGTACCAGCCGTTGGCCTTCTCGAGGCTGTCGAACTCCAGGATGACGGTGCGGCGGACCGGCTGGTCACCCTCCACCACGGTCACCTCGCCGCCGCGCGCCAGGTAGCGGCCCCCGTGCTTCTCAATGGTGGCGGGAACCTGCCCGCGGTAGACTTCAAACTTCTCGGGGTCGGTCACTTCGATGGTGGCGATGATGTAGGCAGCCATGGGTTGTCTCCTTGGTGAAATGCTGTCCGGCGGCAAGTTGGACGCTGCGGCCCGTATCATTCTAACCTGCGGGTGCCGCCGGCTACCATTCCGCTTGCCGTGCGTTGACCCCGGTAGTATTCTGATTCGCACTCGCCAGCCGCCACAGGCGGACTGACACAGGAGCGCCTGCCAAAATGTCCACCCCGAACTCTGTAACAAGCGACGTTCGCACCCACAATAACTTTATCAACGGCCAGTGGACGCCTTCCGACTCCGGCCGCACCTACTCCGTGTACAACCCGGCCCACAAGGACGTGCTGCTGGGCCACTTCCAGTTGTCCAATCCGGAGGACACCCTGCGGGCGGTGGCTGCGGCGGCCGAAGCTGCCGAAGGGTGGGCGGACACGCCGGCTCCGGTGCGCGCCCAGGTGCTGTTCCGCGCCCTGGAGATCATGGAGCGCCGCGCTGAGGAGATCGCTCGGACCATCACCGAGGAGGAGGGCAAACCGCTGCCCGACGCACGGGGCGAGGTCAAGCGGGCCATGAACATCATCGAGTACGCCGCCGGCGAGGGCCGGCGGATGTTCGGCTACACCACGCCGTCGGAACTGCCCAACACGGTGGCCTACACGGTGCGCCGGCCCCTGGGCGTGGTTGGCATCATCACGCCGTGGAACTTCCCCATCGCCATCCCCGCGTGGAAGATGGCGCCGGCGCTCATCTGCGGAAACGCGATCATCTTCAAGCCGGCCTCCAGCACGCCGCTGTGCGCGGTGAAGCTCACCGAGGTATTCGAGGAAGCGGGCGTGCCGCCCGGAGTGCTGAACCTTATCACCGGCCCGGGCGGCAGCGTGGGCAATGCGCTGGTCGAATCGCCCGACGTGGCCGGCATTTCGTTCACCGGCAGCACGGAGATCGGCACCGACCTGTACACCCGGGGCGCCTCGCTGCTGAAGAAGGTGCAGGCCGAGATGGGCGGCAAGAACGCTGTCATCCTGCTGGCCGACGCCGACCTGGACAAGGCCCTGGGCGGCATTGTGCAGGGCGCCTTTGGATCGACGGGCCAGCGCTGCACCGCCACCAGCCGGGTCATCGTCGAGGACGGCGTGTACGACCAGTTCATGGAGGAGTTGATCGAGCGCACGTCCCGGCTGACCATCGGCGACGGGCTGGAGGATGGCATCGACGTGAGTCCGCTGTCCAGCGAGTCGCAGCAGCGCACGGTGTCGGACTACATCACCGTGGGCCGGGACGAAGGGGCGACGGTGGCCTTCGGCGGACGGACGCTCTCGGGCGGCATCTACGACGAGGGCTGGTACGTGGAGCCGACAATCTTCACCGACGTGACGCCGGACATGCGCATCGCCAAGGAGGAGATCTTCGGGCCGGTGCTGACGGTGTTCCGCGCCCGTGACCTGGAGCACGCCGTGGAGATCTCCAACAGCGTGAAGTTCGGGCTGTCCTCGTCGGTGTACACGCGGGACATCCCACGGGCGTTCAAGTACATTAACACCGTGGACGCCGGCATGGTCCACGTCAACGCGCCGACGCTGGGCGGCGAGGTCCACCTGCCCTTCGGCGGCCTGAAAGCGTCCGGCGTGGGCCAGCGCGAGCAGGGTGTGGAGGCGGTGGACTTCTTCAGCGAGGTCATCACCGTGTACATCGACTACGCCGACGAGGCGCGCGCTCAGGCGCGGTTTATCTAGCCGACTGGAAACCGTCAGAAGCAGGATTTGCCGGATTTGGGGATTGTCAGGATGAAGACCGTTTCGTGAATGAGAGATTTCCAATCCTGCTAAATCACAAAATCCGTAAATCCTGATTCTGACATTTCTCCGCAACGGAATTGCCACGCTGCCCTCGCTATGCGGACTTGGGCGCTGGCGGTTGCTCTCACGCTTCTCAGTGGCGCCTGCGGTCCCACCGACGCCGAGGTGGACGCGCGGATTGACAGCGCGATACAGACCGTCGTCGCCGACCGCGCCGCGCCGAACATCAGCGCGGTCTACCGGCAAGTCTGGCCGTCCGTGTTCTACATCGAGCCGGAGGACGGGCAGCACGGCACGGGCTGGCTGCAGGAGCCCGGGGTAATCATTACGGCGGCCCACGTGGTTTCGGACAGCGAGCGGGTCACCGTGCGCCAGGCCGCCGCGCCGGCGTTCGCGGCGACGGTGGCCGGCGTGGACGCGCGCCGGGACGTGGCGCTGCTCAGCTACGATGTCGGAGAGACGCAGATGGGAGCGGGCGCGGCGCCGCTGCCGCTGGGCGACGCGGACATCAACGACATCGCCCGGGATCTGCTGGCCCTGGGCTACTCAGGCAGCGGCGTCAAGAGCGACGGCCAGGTGGGCTCGCCCAAGGCCAACGCCGGCATACTGTCCCAGATCACCAACTTCGGCGCGCAGAGCTTCGGGCGCAACCTGGAGATGGACGCGCCCATCGACCCGGGCGACAGCGGCGGGCCCGTGCTGAACACGGCCGGCGAGGTGGTGGGAATGGTACGGGCGGCGGCTCGCCGGACGCCGGGCGGCGTGCCGGTGGTGGGCACGTTCTACGCAGTGCACGCCGACGAGATACGGGCAGCGCTGGCGGAGATCAGAAGTCGCTGAAGTCGGCATCCGCCTGAATTACATTCAGAATGTCGTCAGCCACGTAGATGCGCGGACGTGTGTAAACGGTCAGTTCGCTCAGGATACCGGCTACTACCAACCTTCTGATGTAACCGTTGGCAGTTTGGTTAGAGACGTTTTGTATGGATGAAATCCTTGGAGCCGTGATGAATGGAACCCCGAATAAGTGGTCTATCACGTTGAACAATGCAGCTGCAGTAGTATCAGATCTCACCCTATCTTGGTAATCTGCTTGCAGAGCCAAAAGGTTTTCTATTCTGCTTAATGTGTCCGTAGCAACGACTTTTACCGCCCTCAGGAAAAATTGGATCCACGGTTCCCACTCTCCGCGCAGGCTAATATGTAAAAGTAGATCCATATATTCTTGCCTATACTCTGCAAAATAATTGCTCAAATATAGCAAAGGGTGCGTCAAATACGCACGTTCACACAGAAGCAATGTAATCAACAATCTGCCTATACGTCCGTTACCGTCACCAAAAGGGTGGATAGTCTCAAATTGATAGTGTATGAGGGCTAGTTGTACGAGGTCAGGAATGTTTGGTTTCGAGTGCAAAAACTCTTCTAGTTCGTTGAGAGCAGTCATCATTTCGGGCGGTGGAGGCGGAACAAAGCGCGCATGCTCTATACCGGCGGACCGAGATCCAATAAAAACTTGATGATCACGGAATTGACCTGGTCTGCGGTCGCCGCCACGGACGTCCGTCATCAATTTTTCATGCACTTCTTGTATAAGGCGTTTACTGACTGGTAGTGTTTCCAAACGGTTCATGCCGTGACGCAAAGCCATTATGTGGTTGACGACCTCACGAGTATCGTCCGGGTCTCGGGAAGATGCTCCAATCTGAAATTGATACACTTCGGCAATATTGGAGGTGGTCCCTTCAATGCTGCTTGACGCTACTGATTCGCGGAGCGCCATTGGCTGGCTTAGCAGCGATGGGCTAGGCATGGCGGCTGATCGACCTTCCAATCTACTGAGAGCCCTGTCAGCCTGCGATAGCAAATCTACCGTCTCATCGCTCCATACGATAGCAGGCAGGAGTGGGTCTGGCACGAAAGCAGGACAATAGATGCCGTCCAATGTGGCTGCGGGCACCAGATGGCCGGGGCTAGAGGTAGTGAAATCCGAGTGTCGCACAAAGGTCTCCAGCGCCCTTCGATTCCTCGTAAGGGCATGCATAAACTTAAAATATTTAACATAATCATCACGGCTGTGTAAGCCGATGCTGATAACCTTACGTAGCACGGCTGGCCGTGTAAGCGATCTTACACTCCTACGGGGCCAATGTAAACAAACGGCAAATCTTTTACATTGAACGGCTGGCCGTGTAAGCGATCTTACACTCCTACGGGGCCAATGTAAACAAACGGGCCAATCCTTACATTGGCGTCAGGCCAATGTAAGAGCCCTTACGCTAGAGACCGTGGGAACCCTACAGCGGCCGTCGCCCGGCGAACCCCGTGTCGGTGGGGTGCCACCAGTCTATGGAGGGCTCGCCGCGCTGCCAGCAGAGGTAGACGACGTCGCCCTCTCGGCGTGACGGGAAGTCCACCAGGCCGCGGCCGATGTCGCGCACCTGGATGCCCCGCTCGGTGATCTCCCGCACCGCATCCTGCAGGCGGCGGGTGAGTTCGGACACGACGCGTTCGGTCTCCGCGATCTCCTCCTCGCTGCTGGAGTGGCCGTTGCTGCGGCGGCGGCGCAGCAGGGACAGCAAGTCCTCCTGCTGGCGCACCAACTCGGCCCGCAGCGGCGCCATGGCCTCGAACCGCTCTTCCAGCCACGGCACCAGGTCGTTGGCCTCTTCCAGGGTGAACATCCGCTCCTGCATAACGGCGGTATAATACACCAATGACTACGCCCGACGACGATGCCAGCAACGATCAGGATTCCAACGGAACCGGGCCCCCGGCGATGACGGAGGTTGATGCTGGCGGCCGCAGCCGATTCAGCGCGGGCGAGTTGGCCCTGTTCCTGGACCGCAAGGGCCGTACCTACCAGGAGACCCTGACCCCGGGCGGCGAGTTTCACTGCCACCTGGGATGGCTTCCCCACGACGACGTCATCGGGCAGCCCGTGGGCGGGTGGTACACTACCAGTCGCGGCCACGTGATGCTGGGCATACGGCCGACCCTGGGCGACTACGTGCGTCTGATGCCGCGCGGCCCGCAGGTGATCTACGCCAAGGACCTGGGCAACATCGTGTCCATGGCGGACATCTTCCCCGGCGCCACGGTGGTCGAGGCGGGGTTCGGCTCGGGCGCGCTGACCACGGCTTTGCTGCGCGCCGTGGGACCCACCGGCCGTGTCCATTCCTACGAGATCAACGAGGCCGTGGTGAACAAGGCGCTGTCCAACGTGCGCTCCGTGATACCCGACACCTCGCGCCACGAGGTGACCGTGGGCGACATCTTCGAGGGCATCTCCGATACCGAAGTCGACCGGGTGATACTGGACCTGCCGGAGCCGTGGCACGCGGTGGATGCCGCCGCCAACGCGCTGATCACCGGGGGGATTCTGCTGTCCTTCCTGCCCACCATCCTGCAGGTTCAGGAGCTGGTGCTGGCGCTGAACGCCGATGGCAGGTTCGCCCGGGTGGAGACGGCCGAGACCATGCTGCGCGGCTGGAACGTGTCGCGGCGCAGCGTGCGGCCGGCCCACCGCATGGTGGCCCACAGCGGGTTCATCACCACCGCGGTCCGCTGCGTGCCGCCGGGCCGGGAGGGCTACGCCTCCAGGCCGTGAACCGGGAACACCGCGTCCCGGATGGCAGCCACGCTCTCGGCTGCCAGCGCCTTCGCGTCGGCGCGGATGTGGTCGGGCATTTCCGGTATCTCGGTGTCGCGCAACGTGGTGCGTCCCAGCCGCTCGATGGCTGCCGTGGGAATGCGATCGGGCCAGTCCGCGCCGCACATGACGCCGTAGGCCAGAGTCCAGCAGCGGGCCACCGCGCCAATGTCGTATCCGCCGCCGCCGGTGGCCAGCCACGGGTAGCCGAGCCCGCCCAGCCGGCTCACGGCGGCGATGAAGCCCCGGCTGGTGACCTGCAGGTGGGTCAGCGGGTCGGTGTGGTAGGAGTCGATGCCCAGCTGGGTGAGCAGTACGTCGGGCGCGAAGGCTTCGAGCAGCGGCGGCACCACGGCCTCGAAGGCGTCCAGGTAGATCTCATCGTCGGTGTAGGGGTACAGGGGCAGGTTGACCGCGTAGCCCACGCCCTCGCCCGCGCCGACCTCGCCGGCGAAACCGGTGCCGGGGAAGAGGTAACGGCCCGACTCGTGCACCGAGATGGTGAGCACGCGGGGGTCGTCGTAGAAGGCGTCCTGCACGCCGTCGCCGTGGTGGGCGTCGATGTCCACGTAGGCCACGCGGAGGCCGCGCTGCAGCAGGTACATGATGGCGACCACGGGGTCGTTGAAGACGCAGAAGCCGCTGGCGTTGCGGGCCGCGGCGTGGTGCAGGCCGCCGCTGATGTTGAACGCCGCCGGAACCTCGCCGTCGGCGACCATGCGGGCGGCGGTGAGGGTCGCGCCGGTGCTGAGCATGGCGGCCTCGTACATGCCGGGATAGGTCGGGTTGTCGCCGCCCTGGGCAAAGCCGAAGCGCTGGGGCTGGAAACCGGTGAGGCCCAGGCTGAAGGTGCGCACGGCGGCCATGTAGTCACGGGAGTGGAAGGCGCCCACGGCGGTCTCATCGGCCAGGGTGGGGGTAACCAGCAGCGAGTCGACGCCGTCGAAGGCGTCGTACGCCTCCAGCAACTCGTAGGTGTGCCGCAGCCGGATGGGCCGCATGGGATGATCCTGGCGCAGCACGTGCTGGCTCATGGCGTCGTCGTAGACAAAGGCGGCGCGGGGCATGGTGGGTTCTCCGATTACAAGTTCACGGCTCGAAAGCCATCATCTGGAGAGCAACATTGCATGTTGCTCGTGTTACAATGCCGTTGCTTGATACATCAGAACCGGAGGTGCAACTTTGGCCAGCGCACCAGGCAAACAAAAGCCCAGCAAAGGGAAAGACTTTTGGCACTATCTCACCAACGGTATCTGGAAGGAGCAGCCGATTTGGATCATAACGTTTGTGGCGTTTTGCGGTCTCATGGCAGTGGCAATGTGGGTGCAAAGCCATAATTTGTGGACCGAGGCTGACATGATACCGCGCGTTGCTCTGCGGCTAGTTGCACCGGTGACCGTATTGGTGCTCCCAATGATCGTTTACGCCGCATATAGCTGGTGGATTCAGCGAAACTAGATCGTACCGCGATTAAAATGCTCGGTAGAGAACCGATGTTTTGCATTGGCGGGGAGTTCGAATGGCCTTCGATTGGGATAACTTCTGGGTAACCATATGCCTGGGGATAGTAGCTATAACATCGGCTGCGGTCGGCACAGCGTTTTTCTCCGCAAACCTGGCGGATTTGGCGACATCCGCCGTCGACATCGAAAACTTCGCGTGGGTTTGGTGGAGGTTGATGGGGGTCCTGTTCGTGGCGGGCATCTACGTGACACAGATAAGGCACGCCGAGGAAGCAATGTTCGCCACCGAGATCGAACTAGCTCGCAGGGGTACCCATCGCAGACAGGCGGTGCGGCATGTCTTCCACGGGTTGTTACTGGTGATCGTCGGTCTCCTACTGGTCGTAGCAGCAAACGCAACCGAAGACCTGGTTGCCGCACTGAATGCCAACCCTATGATGCCGGCAAGGGCGGATTGATGATGTGCTGTGGCAGCACGCACCGGCCGGCACTGAAATTCCCCTGAGTTTCTACTCCTCCATCAATCCCGAGCCGTCGCGCTGGAGGATCTCGATGCGCACGTCGTCGGGGCCGCGGACGAAGGCGATGCGGACGCCGGGGCGGATGGTGCGCGGCTCCACGTAGATCTCCGCGCCCTTGCTGCGCAGATCCTCCACCGCGCCGTCGATGTCGTCGACGCGGAAGCCGAAGTGGTCCAGCCCCAGGTGCGGATCCCGGGGGCTGAGGTCGATGTGCTCCTCGGGCGGGACGGAGGCGATGAAGATGGCCAGGCCGTTCACGTCCAGGTCGACGCGGGGCACGCCGTCGCTCTGGGTGAGGCGCAGCACCTTGGCGCCGAACATGGTCTCGAAGAAGCCGGCCATGCCCTCAGGGTCCTTGGTGCGGACGTGGATGTGGTCATAGGTGTAGGTGTAAACGGGGGCGGTGGACATGGTGGTGGGGCTCCTTGGTTGGGTGGATGCTATTGTTCACGCATCAGGGCGAAATTTCCAGTACATTGCCCAGATTGATCTCCGGCATGTGCTGGTTCGGGTCTGCGGCAACCTTGGCAGCGCGGATGATCATGGCGACTACCGCTTTTTCAAGCTTTCGTACTTCATCAGCAGTCAGATCGCGCTCAACTGCATGGGCGTGCCGTGCCTGAGCTCCACCTTTGTTTGAAGCCAGATTGTTGACGTATTTGATCAGCTTATGGCTGATTTTATGCTTTTCAGCGGCATCCTGGCTCCCACGACTCAATCGTTTCGTGAACACATCGCAACAGAAATAAGCCATACTCGTTAAGGGCTCATGTCCTTGACGGTAGCCAGTGTATCGATGGAGCATGGTCTGTACATCAGGGTCGTGTACGTCCATCGCGGCTTCGGACGGCGGGACAGGATATTGGTAGAAAGCGGTTTCGACGAGCGTGTTGAAATTGATGCTTCCCAGTGATTGCCCTGGAGGCTGTTGGCGGAGCGTAGATTCATCGTGGCTATAGACCAACCTGAACGCTCCAGGTCCCAGCTCAAGCGCCGACGCAAACTCCCATTTGCTAATGAAAGGTTTCGTCGCGTCCTGGGCTTCTTGGAGTGTCAAATAATGGCCCTTCATTTCGAAACGGACCCGGCCATCTTTCACCTTGACGCGAAATTTTGGGTATTCGTCTTCCCACGGTTTCGCATTTTGGTAGCTGACCGATTTGTCGTGGTTCACAACATAAACCAACGCTTCAACGTGCGGATCGTTCAACTCTTGTCCCCCATTGATGGACATTGTCGTGACTGTGGCCAGCGGAGTTTGGAAGCGTCATCCGACCGGTGCCGGCCGGCACGTCGTTCGCGGAACTTCCGGATGTCTAACGGCGGCGTCCCCGGCGCGATCTTGTCCCGCAGGGTGCCCAGACGCGAATGGTCGATGCGCCTGGGACGCAGGATGAAGCCGTCCGGACCTTCGGTGATTTCCAGTAGGTCGCCGGGTTTTGCGCCCATGGCATCGAGCACCTGTGCTGGAATGGTGACCTGCAAGTTGTCATCGATTTTTACGATCATGGCGCTGCCTCACCTACATGCTGATCCGGGCAAGGCGTGTTGTCAATGACCGCCGGAAGCCGACGCGCACCCACTTCACTCGGTCAGTCGTCGCGAGCGAAGCGCAGCAATCTCGCTGTCGCTTGAGCCGACGTTCCAGCAGCGAGATCGCCATGTCGCTACACTCCTCGCGATGACAAACGGGGCACGCGTGGGTCGGGTGCGCCATTTGACACGGCTACCGCCCGCACTAGAATGGCGCGTACCCGCTAACTCTGGAGGCCCACCGTGCCCGATAACTATTCGGAAGAGGAACTGCTGGAACTGGCGCGGAGGTACAGCTTCCGCAGCCGCATGGACCGCAGCGGCGTCACCGGCCCGATTTTCGTTTGGGGTCGCGGCTCGGTGGTGCGCGACATCAACGGCAAGGAGTATCTCGACTTCAACTCCGGCCAGATGTGCGCCGCGCTGGGGCACAATCACCCGGGCATCGTGCAGGCGCTGCAGGAGAGCGCGGAGTCGCTGATCCACAGCCACATGACCATCCTCAACGACCGGGAGATCATCCTGGCCAGCCGGTTGGCGGAGATCACGCCGGAGGGCATGAACCGCAGCCTGTTCTCCGGCTCGGGCAGCGACTCCAACGAGGCGGCCATGGCCATCGCCAAGCGCTATACCGGCGGCTACGAGGTGGCGAGCCCGGTGGTCAGCTTCCACGGCATGAGCGACGCGGCGCGGGCGGTGACCTTCTCCGGCTGGCACGGCGGCTACGGGCCCTATGCGCCGGGCAACTACCCCATCATGGCGCCGTACCGCTACCGCTGCGCCTTCTGCAAGGACCGGGACGCATGTGACTACACCTGCCTGGATACCAGCTTCGAACTATTGGACGCGCAGGCCGACGGGCGCATGGCCGCCGTCATCACCGAGCCGTTGTTCAGCGCCGGCGGGGTCATCGAGCCTCCCCCGGGCTGGCTGCGGGAGCTCAAGCTGCGCTGCGAGCGGCGGGGGATGCTGTTGATCCTGGACGAAGCGCAGACCGGGCTGGCCAAGCTGGGCACGATGTGGGCCTCGGAGTACGAGGGGGTGGTGCCGGACATCTTCACCATCTCGAAGCACTTCGGCGGCGGCATCGCCATCAGCGCGACGATCACCACCGACGAGATCGAGGTGAACGCGGTGGACACCGGCCTGGTGGTGGCCCACTCTCACTCCAACGACCCGCTGACCTGCAACGCCGCCATCGCCAGCCTGGACATCATCCTGGAGGAGAACCTGGTGGACGTAGCCGACCGCATCGGCCGGTACTGGCAGGGTCACCTGCTGCGCCTGCAGGAACGGCACGAGTTGATCGGCGACGTGCGCGGTCGGGGCCTGCTCCAGGGTATCGAGTTCGTCACCGACCGGGAGACCCGTGAGCCGGCCTACGAGCAGGGCCAGCGCATCGGCCGGATGCTGCTGGACAACGGCCTGATCGTGAGCATCCGCCGGCAGGGGTCGGTACTGCGCTTCGTGCCGCCCTTCACCACCACGGAGGCCCAGATGGACCTGGCGGCGGAGATACTGGACGCGGCGATTGGGGCGGTGACGTAGCGTCCGTGGGACGAAGCTGTGGTCACGCGAAGCGCTGTGTGAACTCCGTCACGTTCAGCACAGGAACGTCCCACAAACCGTTGCAATCCAGCAAGTCGTAGTCCGCGCTCACGATGGCGTCGGCCTCCTTGGCCAAGGCCAGATCCACGAAGGGCTTGTCTTTTTCATCCCGGCATTTCGTGTCGCCCGAGTCAGGAACGTCACGGGTGTACTCCGCATGGCTTAGGTACTCGGCCAGGATGGTCTCGCGGGCGGCGGGTGAAATGCCGAACCGGGGATCGCCCAGTTTTTCCCGAAACTCTTCGTAGGTAACCCGAGACACCAAAGGGACCACACGGCCATTCCTCATAGCGTCCCAAAGACTGCTGTCGGTAATGCCTGACCTGGCCTGGGTCAGAAGCGCGCTCGTATCCATAACGATCCGTGGGACGCTCACGAACGAGTAACCTTGAGGATCTCCTCGTCGGTGAGATTGGCGGCACGAAACTCGGATATCGCGTCATCGAACGACAGGCCGTCAAAAGGGCAGAGGGTAGTCTCGCCGTTGCGGCGCTCGACCACCCGGAATCCATCGGCGACAAAGTCAGGGGCGGCATCATCGGGAACGGTGAAAATGGGGCACGAGCGCGCCGGCTCAGAGCGAAGCGCTCGGATGAAAAGATCCTGGATGAGCTCGGTGACATCCAGCCCAACCGCGCCGGCGCGGGTGCGTAACTCTAACGCCAAGCTCGGCGTGACCGGCACGGATACCATCTCGTATCCATCGCCCAAATGAGCATGGTCAATCATGTCGCACTCTCCCGGTTTCGGGACCACAGGCAGCCTGTTGCCATCCAGTCCTTAGGTTTGGATTATACAGTTCTATAGCCTTTACTGGTCCCACATGCGCACCACGCCGGTGATGTGGGACGTGTCGTTGTACAGGTGCATGACGCAGTTGTCGGGATAGGTGTAGATGACGGTGAGGGAACAGTTGTGCATCGCGAACTTCCAGTTGGCCTCCAGGGGTAACTCCAGCAGGGAGACGATGCCGGCGCGGAGGCTGCCGCCGTGGCCCACTAAGAGGACGTTCTCGTCCATGTGGTCGTGCTTGACCCGTTGCACGATGCGGGCCAGGCGGACGCTGGTGTCGCGGATGGTCTCGCCGTTGGGCGGCGCAAAGTCCAGGTTGTTCTCCATCGAGGGCTCGTAAAGGTCGGGGTAGGCCTCGCGGTACTCAGCCTCGGTGAGGCCCTCGAACACGCCCTTGCTGTACTCGCGCAATTCCTGGGTGAAGGTAATGGACAGGTCGCGCTCGCCCAGGGCAGTTCGCGCGGTCTCGGCGGCTCGGGCCAGGTCGGAGGAGTAGGCGGCGTCGATTTGCACCGAGGCGAGGCGGCGGGCCAGCATCTGCGCCTGCTCCCGGCCCCGCTCGGACAGAGGCACGTCGGTATGGCCCTGGATGCGTCCCTCGGCGTTCCACTCGGTCTCGCCGTGCCTGGTGATGTAGATGATGCCCATGTCGCTCCCTTACCGCTGAGGTTCTTCGCTCCAAAGGTCGGCTATCGCGTCGGCCAACCTCTCGCAATCTTCCACCGGGCGCAGGCCGATGCGGATGCAGTCGGGCAGCCCGAATGACGTACAGTCCCGCACGAACAATCCGCGCCGGGCCAGCGCATCGCGCAGCCGGCCGGCGTCGCCCACCTGGGCCAGCACGAAGTTGGCCTCGGTGGGGTAGCAGCGGATGCCCAGAGCGGTCAGGCGATCCACCACGCAGTCGCGCGATGCCGCCACCGCTTCCCGCGCCCTTTCGAGGTACGCGTCGTCCGCTATCGCTACCAGGCCCGCCGCCTGGGCCAGGCCGTTGACGCTCCAGTCGGGTTGCAGGGCCGCCAGCCGGGCGATCACCGGCGCGCTGGCGACGGCGTAACCGAGGCGCAGGGCGGTCAGCGCGTAGTCCTTGGTCATGGAGCGCAGGGCGATTATGGACCCATGCCGGGCGGCCAGCGCGATCACGTCGGCATCTTCGCGGCGTTCCGACAGGTTGATGTATGCCTCGTCGACGACCAGGAGGCCGCCGGCGTCGGCAGCAGCATCGGCGATGGCTGCCAATTGCTCCTGAGCCATCAGCACGCCGGTGGGGTTGTTGGGGTTGCAGACGAAGGTCAGGGCGGGCCGTTGGTCGGCGATGGCAGCGGCGACGGCAGCCGCGTCCCAGGAGAATCCTTCGCTGCACCGGGTCGCGGTGAGGGTCGTCACTTCGCCCCCGGAGATGCGGACGGCGCCGTCGTACTCGCCGTAGGTGGGGGTGAGCAGCAGGGCGCTCCGGGCGCATCCCGCCGGTGGCGAACCAATCCAGGCGCGGGTGAGCAGGTGGATGATCTCGGTGGAGCCGTTGCCGACGATGACGTTGGCGGCGCTCAAGCCCTCGCCGGAGTGATGCTCGGCAATGACCTCGGTGAGCGCCAGGCAGTGGGGGTCGGGATATGCGGTGAGATCGACGGCGGCGATGGCGTCGGCCACGCCCTCCGGCGGACCCAGCGGGCTGACGCTGGCGGAGAAGTCGAGGCAGTCCTCAAGACGCAGGCCCAACTCCCGCAGCTCGGCCTCCTTGATGCCGCCGTGGACGGGGCGCGTTGGTTGTGCAGGGTTAGGTGGGTCCTTGGGCATCTCGTTCCTGCTAACGATTGGATGGGATTGAGGTGAGAGATGGATGCCCAAAAATCTGTTCCAACGGGAGTTCAAACCCAGGTATGGTCTGCGTGGTGAGAGTATCGCCGCGCGAAAAGGCGTGTTCAGCGTATTCTGTTCCGTTCAGCTCCAAGACAATGATCTCTTCATTAGCCAGGTCGATGATCCAGTACTCTGGTATGCCGGCTCCGGCGTACCAGGCCCGCTTCGTCACCAAATCACGGTTGCGGTCGGAGGACAAAATCTCCACAACCAAATCCGGTATTCCCTCCACAAAACTGCCGTTGATAAGACGCAGGTTCCCCTGCCTTAGATAGATGACGTCGGGTGTCGGGGCGTACAGGTCAGACAGGGCCAGACCGAGGTTGCTAAACGCCCAGCCAGGCGACGGAATTACGGCATCCATCAGGTTATTGATCATTCTCACCAAAAAGTCCATGAGGAACTGGTGCTGACCAGTCGCCGGCGGCATTTGATACAACTCTCCATCCACCAGTTCCCACACGCCGCCATCACATTCATCCAACTCGCGGTACTCAGCCAGCGTCATTCGGGTTCCGGGTTGTACAGTGGTCATCTCGGTCGCTCCAAGAGCCTGTTGCCCTGCCGGCATTCTACACTACGGCCAGTAGGCCCACCGCAGCCACAGGATGCCGATGGCTGCGGCGGCGGCCAGCGCGGTGGTGGCGTAGAGGGCCCGGGTGGCGCGGCCGATGTGACGGGCCTCGGGCTCCGGCGCGGGGTCGCCCAGGCGGTAGTGGCCGACCTTTTCCAGCGTGACGCCCAGGCCGCCGGCCATGGCGGCCATGGTCCAGCCAGCGTTGGGCGACTCGGTGCGGCTGCGGTGGGCGAACATGATGCGCCATGCCCGGCCGGCGGCCATGCCGGGCAGGACAGCGGTGGAAAGCCACAGCAGCGCCGCCGCAAACCGCGCCGGGACCAGGTTCACCAGGTCGTCCAGGCGGGCTGACGACTTGCCCAGGTACTCGTAGCGGCCGTGGTAGCCCACCATGCTGTCCAGGGTGTTGACGGCACGGTAGGCCACCGCGCCAGGCAGGCCGAACAGGGCGAAGGCCAGCAGCGGACCGACGATGCTGTCAGTGATGTTCTCGGCGACGGACTCGATGGCGCCGGCCGCCATCTGGCCGGTGGTGAGTTGCGAGGTGTCGCGGCTGACCAGGGCCGACATCTGCCGGCGGGCCTCCGCAATGTCGCCGGCGGTCAGGATCCGGCCGATGCCGGCGGCGACCCGGTGCAACATGCGCACCGAGAACGTGGTCTTGAGCAGCACGGCCACCACCAGCACGTAGGCCAACGGATGCAATTGCAGCAGGCCGAATGACACCGCCCACGCGGCGCCGCCCCACGCCGCGGGTATCAGCAGGGCCATGACGGCGCCGAAGGCCAGTTGCAGCGGAGGCGGCGTTCCCGGGCCGGGGGCGATGCGCTCGGCAAGGGCGACGGTGTTGCCGATCCACACCGTGGGATGCAGACGGTTGGGCGGCTCGCCCAAGGCCAGGTCCAGCAGCAGCGCCAGCAGCAGGACCAGCACGTCAGGGGGAACGGGCAACGTGGTGAAGATGTGCGCTAGTGCGTCCATTTCACGGGCCAGGGTAAGAAAACCAATCGCCCGGCAACGCAATCGGCCAGGGAATGCCGGTCAGAATCCCGCCGCCGTAACCGACCACTACCCCGATGCCGTAACCGGACCCAATCCCGATGCCGCTCATTTCAGCGCGCCACAGCAGAATCAGCAGCAGTAACAATACCAGCCCTTCCATGATTTCATTGGCCGCTCCGTAGCAGTCGCCAGTCAGCCCGCCGCCCAGCCGTCTCGATGCCCACCAACCCAGCGCCAACGATGCCGCCGAAACCGCAACCAAAACCACTATTCCAACCGGCCCCAACAACAACCACGCGCCGGCGGTCACCGTAAGCAGGGCAAACCCGGTTGCCAGCCAGGGGCGCCTGCTCGACGCAAACGCGCTGCCGATGCCCTGTTGCCGGCCGTAGGGAAAAACGGTCAGCAGCAACGTCATCGTCCACCGCGACACCATGGGAAAAAGCAACAAGGCGCTCAAGCCCGAGACCATGGTCAGCAGCGACAGCAACGCGGCGAATTTGACCAGTAAGACGCTGACACAACCGGCGACGGCAAATGAACCCACGCGGGAATCGCGCATTATCTCCAGCCGTCGCTCCACTGTGTGCCCGCCCCACATTGCATCACAGAAGTCCATCAGGCCGTCCAAGTGCAGGAATCGATTGGCTACCGCCAGCGCCACCACCAACAAGGCTGCCAGGGCTTGCAGGAAAAGGGGCAGCGCCAACGGGAGCGCCCACAACAACGCCAGTCCCAGCAGAAGCGCCCCGTAGAGCAGCCCGACGAAGGGATACCAGCCCCGGGAGCGGGAGATTTCGGCGTCGGTGGGGTTCGCCACCCCGACCGGCAGCAGGGTCAGGAAGGACAGCGCCACCAGGAGCGGGGCGTAGACGGCCCGTAGCACGGCGGCGGGTGCTGGGCTAGTCGTCGCGGTCGGAGACGCCGGCCTCGGCGAAGGTTGCCATCTCGGCGAGGGTCTTGGCTGCCGCCTCGACGATGGGCATGGCCAGGGCGGCGCCGGTGCCCTCGCCCAGGCGCATCTCCATGTCCAGCAGGGGCGACAATCCCATGGCCCGCAGGCCGACGTTGTGGCCCGGCTCCACCGAGCGGTGGGCGGCGATGTAGCGCTGGGCGATGTCGGGGCAGAGCCGCCAGGCGATCAGGGCCGCCGCGCCGCTGATGAACCCGTCGACCACCACGGCGCAATTGCGCGCAGCCGCGCCCAGCATGACGCCGGCCAGCACGCCGATCTCGAACCCGCCCACCTTGGTGAGCACGTCCAGCCCGTCGCCGCCGTCGGGTTGGTTGACCTCCAGGGCGCGCCGGATGGTGGCGATCTTGCCCGCCAGGCCGGCGTCGTCGACGCCGGTGCCGCGGCCGGTGACCGTGGCCGCATCGGCGGCGGTGATGGCGGCGGTGATGGCGGCAGAGGGCGTGGTGTTGCCGATGCCCATGTCGCCGCCGGCGATGACGTTGGCTCCGGCGTCGGCCTGCTCGTTGGCAGCGTTGATGCCGATCTCCAGGCAGCGGACGGCGTCATCCCGGGTCATGGCGGGGCCGCGGGCGATGTTGCCGGCGCCGTAGCCGACCTTGGCGATGGTGAGGCCGGGCTGCGGGTCGAGGTCCACAGCGACCCCGGCGTCGATGACGGTGATGCTGGCGCCGGCGTGGCGTGCCAGCGCGTTGATCGCCGCGCCGCCGGCCACGAAGTTGAACACCATCTGCGGCGTGACCTCGGCGGGGTAGGCCGAGACGCCCTCGGAGGCGACGCCGTGGTCGCCGGCCACCACGATGACCGCCTTGCCGGTGATCTGCGGGATGGGCTGGCCGGTTATGCCGGCCAACTGGATGGACAGCGACTCCAGCCGACCCAGGCTTCCCGGCGGCTTGGTGAGCACGCCCTGGCGGGCTTCGGCGGCGGCAACCGCGTCGGCGTCCAGCGGCCCGATGGCGGCGATGGTCTGGTCAACCAGTGGTGAGATGCTCATAATCGGAAAATCCTGTCCATCCTGTTCATCGATGTAAAACAAACCCCTTGCCGGGTCAGAATTCGATGCCCGGCTGGGCCTTGATGCCAGCGTCGTAGGGGTGCTTGACGACGTTCATCTCGGTTACCAGGTCGGCGAATTCCACCAGGGCCTCGGGGGCGTGGCGGCCGGTGATGATGACGTGCTGCATCTCGGGGCGGGCCTTGAGGGCGTCAATGACGTCTTCCACGGGCAGCCAGCCGTAGTGCATGGGATAGGTGAACTCGTCCAGGATGACGAGGTCGTACTCGCCGCCGGCGATGACCTCCTTGGCGTCCTCCCACAGGTTGCGGGCGAGGTCGGCGCTGGCGTCCAGGTCCTGGGAACGCCAGGTGAAGCCGTCGCCCATGGCGCGCACGGTGACGCCCATCTTCTCGGCAGCCCGCTGCTCGCCGAAGTTGGCCGTGGTGTGCTTGATGAACTGGAGCATCACGACGTTCATGTCGCGGCCCCAGGCCCGCATGAGCACGCCCATGGCGGCGGTGGTCTTGCCCTTGCCGTTGCCGGTGTTGACGATGACGAGGCCCTTGTTGATGCGGGGGCCGCGAACTGACTGCGGGCCGTGCCGCGTTTCCTGCGTAGTCATATCAGCATCACTCCTGTATTGCTTTCCTCACAGTGATCGGTGTCACGGAACGTTGTCGAAGATGCGCTCGCGCACGTTGAAGGCGAAGCCGGGCAGCACGTCGCCGCCGCCCAGGGTCTCCGGATCTTGCAGAACTTCCGGCTCTGCGCCGGGGCGGTGGTAGCTAACGGTGCGGTTGGGCGGATGGATCACCAATACGAGCCTCGCACCGCCTTCCAGGTAGCGACGCACCTTGTCTTCCAACTCGGGGCCGCGGTTGGAGGGGGAGACGATCTCGACGAGGAAATCGGGAACCGCCGCCCGGAAAGGCCGGCGAGCCTCTTCGGGTATCGAGCTCCAGCGTTCTGCGGACATCCACCAGGCGTCGGGGCACAGCCGGGAGCCGTCGGGAAGAATGAACATGGACGTTGGGCCGCCGGCTCGTCCGCCGTGCTCCAAAGCCCAATTTCCCAACGCAAGCCCGAAATCAAATTCGTACAAATCTCCCGGATCCCCCGTTGGGGCCGTTATCTTCAATTCTCCGCGCGCCGTGATTTCGACATCTCCGACTGCTTCCTGGTTGCGCTCGGCAAAACCCGCCAGCCAAACGTCCAGATCAGGACTGTCCAGTGACAACCCGAATTCGGCCAGCGGTATCAGCAGGTAGCCCTTGAAATCGGACGGCACCCGGACGGCTGGGATGACAACCGACGCCGCAGGAGGCTGGGGTTTTACGGTGGTCATTTTGCGACCTCGTTCAAAGTTGAATCACGGCGCGTTGTCGAAGATGCGCTGGCGGACGTTGAACGCAAAGCCGGGCAATACGTCGCCGCCGCCGAGCACATCCGGGTCGTGCAGGGTCTCGGGTTCCGCGCCGGGGCGGTAGATTGTGACTCGGCGCAGTCGGGCGTTGATAACCCAGACCAGGCGCGCACCGCCCTCGAGATAGAGTCGTACTTTGTCCCGGAGGTCAGATTCACGGTTGGAAGGCGAGGCGATCTCGACGAGAAAATCGGGAACCACGGCCCTGAACGGCCGGCGAGCCTCTTCGGGCAACGAGCTCCAGCGTTCTGCGGACATCCACCAGGCGTCGGGGCACAGCCGGGAGCCGTCGCGAAGGATGAACATGGACGTCGGCCCTCCGGCCAGACCGCCGTGCCTCCTGGCATGAAAAACCAACTCAGCGTTCAACTCGGCCTCATGCAGGTCACCCGGCTCTCCGGTTGGGGCCATTATTTTCAGTTCTCCTCGCGTGGTGATCTCGATGTCTCCTACGAAGTCCTTGTTACGCTTTGCAAACCCCTCGATCCAAGCGTCGAGATTCGGATTGTCCAAGGACTGACCAAACTCGGAAAGTGGAAGCAGTATGTAACCACGGAACCATTCCGCTGGCGTCAGTTCGTCAGAGATCTCCGCTGGTTGCGGCGGGGTCTTGGTCCGAGTAGTAGTCATGGGGTTACCTCATCTCTCGCCGCGGCGCAGGTATCCACGAACCGCTTGGCCAGACCCGGCCGGCTGCCCAGGTGGACGTGGATGTAGGAGGCCCACACGCTGCCGGCGCGGAAGCCCTCGGGCCGGCCCTCCTGGTTGACCACCTGGTAGGCGGCGCTGGCGGCGTCAGGCGGGTCCTGCAGCACCGACCAGTGGAACTCGTGGCCGCGCACCTGCTGGCCGGCGGTCAGCAGCGGGCCGTCGCCGCAGGCCTCGACCTCCCGGTAGCCCAGGTGCAGCCGCCGGCCCTCCATGGAGGACACCACGGGAATCGCGCCAACCATGAGAAACTGCCGGCCGTCCAGATCCGACAGGCTGCGGCCCAGGTACATCAGGCCGCCGCATTCCGCATACACCTGGACGCCTCGCCCGATGGCCTGCCGCATGGATTCCAGCATGCCGGCGTTGCCGGACAACTCCTCGGCGAACAGCTCGGGGAAACCGCCGCCCAGGTAGACGCCGCCCACGCCGTCGGGCAGCGATTCGTCGTCCAGCGGCGAGAAGGGCACGATCTCCGCGCCCCACGCTGCCAGCAGGTCCAGCGAGTCCTGGTAGTAGAAGGAGAAGGCGCGGTCCTGGGCCACGGCGATGGCGGCGCGCGGAGCCTGCGGTGTCTCGGGGAAAACGCCGGCGCCGGCATCCCGGGGACGGCCGACGGTGGCGGCGATGCGGGTGATCGCATCCAGGTCGATGGTCCGCTCAATCTGGGCGTTGAGGGCGTCGTACCAGTCTTCCATCACGGTGCCCTCGGCCGTGGGAATGAGGCCCAGATGACGCTCGGGCTGCACCAGGTCGTCCCGGCGGGGGAGCCAGCCCACCACGGGCAGGCCGGTGGTCGCCTCGATCTGCGGCTGGCAGAACTCCAGGTGCCGCTCGCTGCCCACGCCGTTGAGGATGACGCCGGCGATGCGCAGGTCGGGGTCGAACTGCTGGTAGCCCAGCACCTCGGCGGCCACGCTGCGGGCCACCTTGCCGGCGTCGGCGATGAGGATCACCGGGGCGTCCAGCAACTTGGCCAGCTCTGCCGTGGACCCGTCTTCGTCCAGCGACGAATGGCCGTCGAACACGCCCATGACCCCCTCGACCACCGCGATGTCAGCGGCCCCGGCCGCCCGGTGGAACAGCTCGGAGACCACCGGATGGGGCAGCATCCAGGTGTCCAGATTGCGCGAGGGCACCCCGCAGGCGATGGTGTGGTACGACGGGTCGATGTAGTCGGGGCCAGCCTTGAAGGGCTGCACGCGCATGCCCCGGCGGGCCAGCGCGCCCATGACGCCGCTGGCGATGGTGGTCTTGCCGACGCCGGAACGGACACCGGCGATGACGACGGCGGAGGTCATGCGATCCTCATGTGGTCACTCACGTTTCTTCTTGCATCGATGCACAGGATAAACAGGATGTTAACGATGCTGCCCATGGGCTTCATTTGCCTGAGTGCCGAATGTGGCAAGGTATCAGAGAGTAAAGCCTGATCCTGCCCATCTTGCTCATCAATGCAAATTCGCCCACCCGCAATGTCGACTGGGTCCAGTCCTACGGGTGCTCGCCGGCGGACCCGTAGGCCTCGGCGGGCAGGTCGATCTTGCTGGGATACTTGTCCAGCAGGGCCATGAAGAAGTTGTGGCGCGGCGGGTTGGTGGCGTCGTCGTCCGACTTGCGAAGGTAGACGCGCATGGCGGGGTTGCCGTCGCCGTCGCGCATCCACAGCTGGTAGGAAGGCAGTCCCTGGTCGTTGGTGGTGTGGATGAACTCCGCCTCGCGGATCTTGGACATGTCCAGGTGCATGTGGGTGCCGCCCGGCACCATGAGGGTCACGATGCGCCCATCGGGAGTGAACCGCAGGTCGTCGAAGTCCATGTAGACCTCGGCGGAGGCGGCGGTGCTCTCCAGCATCACCACGACCTCGTTGAAACCGATGCCGTCGACCCCGTCGCGGCATTCTTCAAGTATCTCGCGGAGCATGACGTCGCTCATGCTGTCACCTCTCTATTGGCGTAACGACCGGGCCGTTGACGGGCGTTTTTGGTTTTACGGGCCCGCGGGTCGATTATCACCCAGCGGCCACGGCAAGGCAAATTGACGAAAGCGCGCCCCGACGGGCCGATGGAGGAGGAACCGGCCCGCCGGAGCAGCGCAGGGAGTAGTCATTCATTGCCGAAGCAAGCATTGCTGAAACAAGAACCCCGGCTGCAACAAAAAACCCGACTGCACTGTTTGCGGTCGGGCGATGGAGCCTGCGGCTGGGAACCGGTCTTGCTTCGGGCACACCGGGATTCCGCCCACTCGTTCCACGAAGTGCAGCTGGAACACACCCGCTGGCAGGCCTCCTGGCTGATGGCTGATAGCGACGCTCCTCCGCCTTCCCATCCGCTTATACGCGGGCAGTGGCTTGCGCTGGCATCGCTGAGATGCCAACGGGAGAGCGTCTCGCCAATTACAGTGGCGGGACCGCACCGGATTCTCACCGGATTTCCTTTTCAGCCCGCTGTGCGCATGTGGTTGGGTGCGCGACTAACGGGCCACCGGCGGGCGCTGGGTAGTTCTGTTGTTAACACCTTCAGGTTAACAGGGATGGGCGGGAGGAGTCAAATGTCTGAGCCCCGATGGTCGCCATGGTTGGTAGTGATTTCCTTAGCAGTGTTCTCTCCCCGACGACTGAGCTGATAGGCGATGACGGCTGCTACGGTTGCTGTGATGTACGTAGCAAAGTTCGCGTCCGCGCGCAGTTGCGCCGCGACAGGCCGCAGGCATCCCAGATCGATCAACCCCACGACATTGGGACCCACGCAACCCCACGAACTGAGCGCGTAAGGCGCAGTAAGGAAAATCCAACCCAGACCGCCCAAAATAGCCACGATGGACGTAACGCCCTTCGACGACCAAATCGCAGACCTAATATTACAGTCGCGCTTGTGGCGAAGGTTTCTGAAGTCGTCTCCGGTAATGACATTGCATGGCGCGGGCCTGGTGTCGCCGTCTCCATCCTGACCAGTGGATGGTCAGAGTGGGACTGCCCCGGGGCAGCCACAGCAGCCGG
>JAJEIA010000151.1 GCA_022823505.1 Dehalococcoidia bacterium | reverse complement strand
CGAGGCCCGGCGCAACACCGCCAAGGCTATCATCGATTGGCGCTTCAGCACCCAGGACGCTCGCTCCAAACTCCATCGCCTCTATCCCTGCAATTCCTGAATTGATCCGGTACTAGCTGCAAACGCCAAGAACCGCCGCCTGATTCCCACTGAACTGACACTGTGACGGGGAGAAAGTCAGGGCAACCCTACGGGGATATGGCTACTGTCCGACTCTCCTGAACTTGGGCAGGGTTATCTCGTCGTTGACCGCCTCAAAGACCACCTCCACTTCCATGCCGATCTCGATGTCGTCCGCGTCACAGTCCACCAGATTACTGATAAGGTGGACCCCCTCCTCCAGCTCAACTTCCACCACGCCCCAGGGGAGACGCTCCCGGAAGGCCGGGTTCACCGGCTGGCGGGTTATGACGTAGGTGTAGACCCTGCCCTTCCCCGGCGACTCCACCCACTCCAGGTTGGACGAAGCGCACTCCGGGCAGTTGGGTCTCGGCGGATGGTGGAAGGAACGGCAGTCCAGGCAACGCCGCAGCACCAGTCGGTGCTGCCGGCACTGGTCCCAGAATTCCTGGTTGTCCAGGTTGGGCACCGGCAGGGGAAAATTAGCGGTAGTCACAGCTGACTCACCTCCTCAGTATCAGGGCGCCAGAGCCGTCGCCACTGTCAACCAGACCCAACTCCGCGCCCTCCACCTGGGCCGGCGACTGTCCCCGCAACTGACGCACCACTTCGATGATCTGGTTCATGCCCTGAAGGTAGGCCTCGGATAGATGCCCGCCGGAAGTGTTGACCGGCAGTTCTCCACCCACTCCAATCCTGCCCCCTTCGACGAAGGGCCCACCCTCGCCTCGCTGGCAGAAACCGTAGTCCTCCAGCTTGGTGATAATCACCGGGCTGAAGTGGTCGTAGAAGCCGACCACGTCAATGTCCTGCGGGGTGACCCCGGCCTCGCCGAACAACTCGGGGGCCAGCAGGGCTCCGCCGCTTTCGTCCCAGGAACGGCCGTGCCCGTCCATACCGGCCAGCAGCGTTTGGGCAGCGCTGGTAATGTACACCGGCGGCTGTTTCAGGTTGGCCGCCCTTTCCGCCGAGGTGATGACGAAAGCGTTGGCCCCGTCGGCCTCCAGCGCGCAGTCCAGTATGTGCAGGGGGTCGAAGAACATTCTGGAGGTCAGGTAGTCCTCCATGGTGATGGGCCGCCCGTGCATGATGGCCTTGGGATTGAGACAGGCGTTATTTCGGAAGGCCACCGCCACCTCGCCAAAATGCTCCATCTTGGTGCCGAACTCGTGCATGTGGCGACGCGCCCGCAGTGCGCTGGATTGCCCCGGCACCAACAGGCCGTAAGGCTCGGTGAATGCGGAGCTGCCCAGGCCCCGGCGGGTGGTGACGGTGCCGGAGCCGTAGCGTTGCCCGGAGCGGCCGTTGACTGAACGATACACCAGCACGTTGTTGACCATGCCCTGAGCAACGGCCATCGCCGACTGTATGACCAGGCCGCAGGCGGCCCCGCCCAGCGGCCCCAATTCGCCGTAGTACCGCAGGTAGGGAATACCCAGGCAGGCGGCCAATTCCCCCTGGGGTGTGGAGTCGGCGGTAAACTTCACGATGCCGTCAATATCCTGGGGAACAAGACCCGCGTCGGCGATGGCGCGGTTGGCCGCCTCCACTGCCATGTTCAACTCGGTCCTGCCGGAGTCCCGGTTGTAGACCGTCTCTCCCACGCCAACGATAGCGCATCTGTCCTTCAAGGTGCTCATGTACGGCCCTCCTGTCTTGGCCAAACACCCGCCGCCGCAAGGAATGGTGGTGGTTATCGGCGGTGGGCGGGGCACGAATTGGGCTGTGGCCCCTCCCTGGTAGTCCCGGGCTGGTAAACCCAACAGCTTTGAATTGATGGTTGAGTAATTGGCAGGCTCACCGGAGAGCAGCGATGCCCGAATATTCCTGTGCAATCAGGCTAACCTCGACCAACCGTCATTTCGAAGATGTTCGACTACTAAACTAAAGCCAGGGTGAAATGCGCAGATGGTGGGGGTCAAACGATGGAGCCGGGTCGTTCACCAAGTACGCATGAGAGGGATTCGCGGGCTTAACCCAGCTGATCATCATCGCCACTCAAATGTATATCACACCTTGGCTTTAGTTTAGTCCTCAACGTCGTCGCATTCTTCGTTACCGAGGTCGTCCACGCTCTGTCTACTTTGGGAATCGATATCGATGAAGCGGCGGGGTTCGCGGTGGCCAAATATGGCATAGTTCGTCATCACTCATTATTACGAGGTTCGGGAGAGGAGCGGAGGTTGAGGGACGGCTAGCGTGCGGACCGTGCCGGTGTCCGGAGCTCATGGAAGCGGGCCTGCCTATACGGCTGGGGGTCCCCCGACGATGTCGAACACCGTGGCGCGTGTGATCCTGCGGGCCTGCGCCGCGATTTTCCCGCCTGGACTGGTGGGGACTGGACGAAGGTTGGGGAATGGCGCGCACGGGGGCGGCGGTGTTGACAGATACCGCGTCGCCGATCAGGCCCCGCCGTCCGTCACGCTGCGGACGAACTCGCGGGAAGCCTCCTCTTCATCGCAGCCCGTGATGCAGGCGAGTCCTGAGTTACGCAGCACGTGGAAGTGAATGTCGGGGCAGGGCGTTTTGTTGATGATTTACGCGACCCGCCGTCGGCATCAATCAGATGCCAGGCGTCCCGCTTCTTGGGGGCGCCGGTAGCGCCATGCGACAGAACCCGGTCGAGATAGACCTCGCACCTCGTAGCCGTCACATCATGGCGAGCGTGATGTTGATGCAACCCCTCCAATGGGTCCGGCGGTGTCCAAACCAGCGCGAACTCCGCATTTTTGACGGCCTCGCAAAACCCCTCTCCGAATTTTCCGAGTGGCACGAATCCAGGCAGGACTTTCCCGTTTGAGCAGACGCGGATCGCGGCGATTGCTAGCGTGGCGGTATGCGGGCCGGCATTTCAAATGACCTTTTACGCCCATCATATGGAAAGTGTTATTGGCTGCTCCCAAAGGAGAAGGGCATATGCGATTTCGTCGAGGTCAGACATCAATCCCCATGCCGGGGTTGGATCCGGATCAAACTGCGGCGCCACCACCCGACACCACTGCACGGCGCGACGAACCGGAGGAACATAGCGCGGTGGATGCCGACGATGGAGAACCTCGCCCTCAGTCATCCAACCGCCCGCGTCAGGGACAGACCGAAACCCCAATCGGTGACGGCGCTCCGGCAGACGATCGGCCCACTCCGTTGTCCATCACCACAGGCGAAGACGAATGGCAGGGCCACGGGGAGCCCGATTTGGAACAATCTCCGGTAAGACCGCTGCCATTCACGGCGGCACAGTGCCAGGCTCTGCCGGTGCACGTCATCTGCCAGGTCCTGGAGGCGGGTGCCGCAGGGAAAGCCGAAGCACCGCTTGATTCTGTGGAAAGTGCGTGCCATGCCGGCGAGGTTACGATATATGAAGAACAGGCGCTGTACGGTCGTCTCCGAAGCAAGGTCGCCATCGACACGGGGCTGCCGCTGCGGATCGTGGAGTATCTGGGTCCGGATCCGCTGGCCTACGCCCTGTCTCACTGGCAGGACAAGTGGGATTGCACCAAATCGCAGCGGGCTGTGGCCATCGCGCGAGTGTACCAGTGGCAGGGAACGGGACGACCGAAAAAGCCGGCAGTTGATGCCGGGTTTCCTCCCGACGATATCCCGAGGGTCACAACGGAGGTGATGGCAAATGAGGCAGGGGTGAGCAGGAAACTGATGCCGGACGCAAAACGAATCGTGGAGGAGGCCCCCTACCTCGCGCATGAGGTGGCACCGGGCCACATGGCAGTCACGAAAGCTGTCGACGTCCTGGACCGTCGCTCCCGCACCTTCGATGGCTTCGTGAAAAAAGCGCAGTAGTCGGTGCCGCCAAAATCTCGGGGCACGCTCCATGAAGACTTGGAGGCATGGGCTCATCCCGAGGACGCATCTGGCGACCGCGACCGACGAGCGCTGCTCGAGGACCTCGAAAAGGATGATCTGGTGGAGATCGTACCGGCTCTCCAGGAGGAAAACGCCGAGCTCAAGAGCCAGCGCGATCGGATGAGGGAAGAAATCTCCCGGCTGCGAAACGATCCCGCTGAAGCAGGTGACGGTGACGGAGCGCGCTGAGACCCAATCGGATGTGGATCAGTTACCACGGTCGCTCTGGCGGTGCATAATACACGTGAGACCCTGCTATCAGCCTGTTACTGGCTTGGGGCCTGAATATCTCGAGTCCATTGCACTGGAGTATGGCGGCACCTCCCGCCGCGTTTATCACGCTGATGCTTGTGTCGTTCGGTACCATCGCCGCGTCGGAGACGGCGATGGTGGAAGATGCCAATCACCGGGGCATCGAACTTGCCTGATTGGGCAAGTGGGAAAAAGGTAGCGGAGCACCGCCCCGCGTAGGCGTTGCGGTCAACATGGTTGAACCTTCAACCGATCTGAGGAGCGAAACACAACATGGACCCTGCGTTGATCGCCACGACAGGATCGGGTTGGCCATCCGATCACTGTCGAGCCTTGGTGACCATGGCCATGACCACAGTATAATGGGTTGGTGAAAGCAGTCCCAGCGACTCATCAGGAGCGACGGCCATGAGCACGAACAACAGTGGCAACGGCCAGAGCCGGACCATGAAGGCATCCGAGTTCAAGGCCAAGTGCCTGGGGCTGATGGACGAGGTTGCCGAGCACGGCGGCGAGATCGTCATCACCAAGAACGGTAAGCCGGTGGCCAAGCTGACCGCCTACCACGAGCGGCCCAAGACGCTGTTCGGCATCGACAGGGGGCGCCTGAAAATCACCGGCGACATCATCTCGCCCATCGACGTTGAATGGGAAGCCCAGTCCGACCCCGATCGGGTGCTCAACCCGTGATCCTGCTGGACACCCACGCCGCCCTGTGGTTGAGGGCCGGCGATGCCAGGCTGGGTCCGGTGGCTCGCGCTGAAATTGAGCGGGCCTGGCAGGCAGCGGAAGTCGCGGTGTCGGCCATGTCATTCTGGGAGATGGCGATGCTCAGGGAGAAGGGAAGCATTGAATACCCCGACGACGTGAGCCGTTGGCGTCTGGACCAGTTGGGCCAGGGCCTGATCGAGATCCCCGTGGACGGCGAGATCGGCATCCGCGCCAACGAACTCCCCGATTTCCACGCCGACCCGGCCGACCGCATCATCGTCGCCACCGCCATGAACGGGCACGAGTTGGTCACCGCCGACCGCCGCATCCTGGATTGGTCCGGCAGTCTGCGATGCGTGGACGCAGCCCGATGAGTGCCGCCCAAAAACCCCGCGCGTCGCAGAAACAATATCTGCTGGGATGAACCGGCGCGTCATTGGGCCAACAGCTCGTACAGGCGATGGTTGCGCTCCAAACTGGTCCGGAAATGAGCGATCGCGTCGGCCTGTTCCTCATTGCCGGCCTTGCATCCAACGTAGAGTCGCATCGCATCTTCCAGCGTTGCCTCGAAATCGCGACCTCCCGCGCGGGCTATCTCCCGTATCGAGGCCAGCAGTTCAGGGGGTGCCTGTCCCGTGAACCGCTCCTTGGCCGGTACCATCAATCTCACTCCCGATTCAGCGTCGTTCCATTGTGGCGTCGACCGCGAAGTTGGGTCAAGACTTGCTGAACAGCGCGATGCAAATGGCGTCCCATGGTGATGGCAGATCAACCACGTTTGAGGCACGCGGTGACGTCCAGCGGTTGACCTTGCAAGGTGACGAACGTACATTGTGTCGGCCCTGGCGAGCGCTGGGGTAAAACTGGATGAAGATGGGATGCGCCTTCCGATATGACTCTCCGCTTTGTTCACGCCGCTGACCTCCATTTGGACAGTCCGTTCAGAGGTATCAGGGCCGCGGCGCCCGAGAATGTAGCCCGGGCGCTCTACTCGGCCACCTTTGACTCCTACCGAAACATCATCGATCTCTGCATATCCGAACGCGTGGACGCTCTGCTGGTCGCCGGCGACATCTACGACGGCGCCGACCGCAGCCTGCGCGCCCAACAGGCCTTCATCGACGGCCTCCGCAGCCTGGACTCCGCCGGCATCCGCTCGTTCGTGTGCCACGGCAATCACGACCCTCTGGACGGCTGGGAAGCGCGGTTGTCCTATCCGGACGGTTGCCACCGTTTCGGTGCGGAGTTCGAAGCGGTTCCCTTCTTCCCGGACGCTCCGGAGCGCGTGTTGGTTTACGGGATCAGCTATCCGACGCGGGATGTGTACGACAATCTCGTTGCGCGGCTGGGGCAGGTGGACGCTGCGGCGTTCACCATCGGTCTGCTGCACGCCAACGTGGGCGGCAACACCGACCACGCGCTTTACGCCCCCTGCTCGCTGGACGACCTGGCGCAGTCGGGGATCGACTACTGGGCGTTGGGCCACGTTCACACCCGCCAGGTCCTGCGTGAGCGTGCTCCGACGGTGGTGTATCCCGGCAACCCCCAGGGCCGGCATCCCAACGAGCCGGGAGCGCGGGGCGTCTATCTGGTAGAGGTGACCGACGACGGCAGCGTCAGCCTGGACTTTCGTCCCACCGACACCGTGCGCTGGGCACACGCCAGCATCGACATCAGCGCAATGGAAACCGAACAGGATCTCATCGACGGAATCGACGATGCGATGCAAAACCTGCTGGATGGCGCAGAAGGCCGGTCGGTGGTGGTCCGCATGACGCTGAACAGCAGAGGCGAATTGAACCGGTTCCTTCGCCAACCCGGCGCCGTCGATGATCTCCTCGCTGGGGTCAACGGCCAATGGTCTGACCGGCTGCCCTTCGTGTGGTGCGAAAGGATCCAGGACGAAACGGCGGCGGCCATTGACCGCGACGCCCTGCGGTCCGGCGAGGACTTCCTGGCCGAGGTGCTGCGCACCGCCGATCAGGTCAGGCAGGATCCCGCCACGCTCAACGATGGGCTCGCCGATCTCTACCAGCACCGGCGATTCAGGCAGCATCTCGCGGCTCTGACCGAGGAGGAGATCGCGGCGCTGCTGAACGAGGCGGAGGCGATGGCCGTGAACCTGCTTGCCGAGGATGAACGCTGATGAGAATTACCGGCCTGCACATCGATGGTTTCGGGCGGTTCGCCGACCGCAGTTTCGGCCCGTTGGAGCATCCGGTTACGGTGTTCTACGGCGCCAACGAAGCGGGCAAGAGCACGCTGCTGGAGTTCATCCGTCGGATCCTGTTCGGGTTCCCCAGCGGCCGCAGCCGAGGCAACGAGTACCCGCCCCTGGCTGGCGGACGACACGGCGGCAGGGTGATGATCACCACCGACGCAGGAGAAGTCATCACCATCGACCGAAATCCGGGACGGGGCGATGGGCCCGTATCCCTCACCACCGGCGCCGGCGAGACATTTCCAGATGGCGAGCTGCCGAGGTTATTGGGGAACCATTCGCGGAACGTGTTCGAGGGCATCTTCGCGTTCACGCTCGACGAGCTGAACGACCAGAACCGGCTGAGCGACGACAGCGTCAACCTGCAGATCTACAGCGCTGGCATCGGGGCGATGAAACTGCCCGACGCGTTGGCGGCGTTGGATCGCCAGAAGCGCGAGATTTTCGTTCCCCGCGGCAGCAGCCAAGCCGTTCCAAAGATCGCAACCGAGATTGACCGGACGAACTCAGAACTGCAGCAGATCGCCGGCTATGCCACAGAGTACCGCCGCCAGTCGGACCGGCTGGCCGAGATCGACCGGCAGCGGGACGACCTGGGTACCCAACGCCTGCAGATCGCGTCGGAACAGGACCGGCTCGAGAACCTTGAGCGCGCGTGGGACCACTGGAACGAACTGATCAGTGCGGAACAGCGGCTTGCAGAGCTGCCGGCGGTAGAGGCGTTCCCTGAAAATGGCGTCATCCGCCTGGAAACGCTGGAGGCGCGGGCCGAAGCCGCCACCGAGGAACTGTCCGCCGCGGAGGAGCGGGTCAAGCGCATCGGGGCGAGCGTTGACGAGGACATCGAGCATCTGACGATCCTGGAGCGGTCAAGCGAGGTGCGCGCACTTGAGCGTGGTCGCAGCGCGTTCGACCAGTCGGTCAAGGACCTGCCTGAGCGACGCGCTGAACTCGCCAGCAAACGCTCCGAGTTGAAAACCTCGCTGGCGAACCTGGGACCCGACTGGGACACGGAACGCCTCGGACGGTTCGATCTGTCGCTGGTCGTCCGCGAGGAAGTAGCCAACCACGGCGAACGGCTCAGGGAGGCTCAAGCCGCTGTCGATAGGTCGCAGACGACTCTGGCGCAGGAAGAGGCAACGCTGGCGGACGCCGCGGAAAGTGCACAACGGGCGCAAGCCGAACACGATGCAGTCGAGCCTCCCGAACTGGACGAAAACGACATCCGCGAACGCCGCCGGCGCATCCGCCAGTCCAGGACCGCCCTGGACGAATTGGGCCGTGTCGAAGACCGGAGCCGGGACCTGCAAGCGCAGATCGGCGACGGGCCCGAACCCAGCGCGGCCGGGTCGCCGTCCGGCCGATCCCGACTGCTGGCGGGCGCGCTGGGGGTGTTGGGCGCGGTGATGCTGGTCGCCGGCCTCTGGCTGGCGGCGGCCACCACCTTCGGAGCCGGCGCGATCCTGGCCGCCATCGGCGCGGTGCTGGCCACGGTGGCGGTCTTCTGGTTCATGCGGGGTCGCACAAACGGACAGCCCACGGCTTCACCGGCGGCGGCGCGGGTGCGCGGACAGATCAGAGAGGCCGACGATCAATTGGCGGGAATACGGTCGCGTCTCCAGGCGGACGCAGACGCATTGGGCTTGGAAGCCATCAACACGAACACGTTGCTGGAAGCCGAGGAAGGCCTGGACGCTGCTGACGCGAGACTCCGGGAGTGGCGGCAACTGGAAACCACGCTGGCCCAGGCGACCGAACGCGTCCAGCGCCAGACGCAGCGGCGGGATGAAGCACAGCAGGCCGTGCGGGATGCCGAGGCGGCGCTGGAGGCGGAGCGGCAGACGTGGCAGGCGTGGCTCCACCAACGCGGGTTGCTGAGCACATTCCTGCCCGACAGCATCCAGGAACTGCGCACCCTGGTGGACCTGGCGCGAACCCACCATCGCGAAGTGGGCGACATGGAGAACCGCATCGCCGCCATCCAGACCGACATCGATGAATTCATCGCCATGGCCCGTCCGCTGGCGGAGGCCCACGGATTTGCGGCGGAGTGGAGCGACTACCCCAGGGTCGCCGGCATAGCCGACGACATCATCGATCTGCACCGCGACGTAACCGAGGCAGCGCGAACCCGTGCCGACGCTGAGAAGGAATTGGAAGAGGCCCAGAATGATCTACAAGCGCGACGGAAGGGCCAGCAGGATGTGGCCGATCAAATTGATGCGCTGCTGAAGTCCGGTGAGGCCGAGGACACGGACGACTTCCGCAGGCTCGACCGGGTTTTCCAGGAACGGGCCGGCCTGACCGCGACCATCTCCGGCGCCGTGGAGCAGATGCAGCGCGTCAGCGGGCCGGGCGACGCTCTGGACACGCTGCGGGACACGCTGGCCAAAACCGATGTCCAATCCATCCGCGACGGCATCCGGCAGTGCGACACGGGGTTGGAAGAGATCGACGCACTCCGGTCTGAACTGGACACCGAACGCGGCTCCATCCGGACCACGCTGGACGGCCTCGCCAGCGAGGAGGACTCATCGCGGCTGAGGTTGGAGCGTCACCGGCTCTCCGAAGAGTTGCAGGGACACGCGCGGGATTGGGCGGTGCGCGCGATCGCCGAGAGCCTGATCCGGCAGGCACAGAGCAAGTTCGAGCAGGAGCGGCAGCCGGACGTGATCCGCCACGCCGAACGCTTCTTCCGCGACGTCACCGATGGCGCGTACCAGACCGTCTTTTCCCCGCTGGGGAGTTCCCAAATCAACGTCATGGACGCCGCCGGCAACGTCAGGACACCCCAGCAACTGAGCCGCGGCACCCGCGAGCAGCTGTTCCTGGCCCTGCGCTTCGGCCTGATCCTGGAAATGGGCCAGCACTCCGAACGCCTCCCGGTCATCCTGGACGAGGCGCTGGTCAACTTCGACCCAACCCGCGGCACCAAAGCAGCCGGCTCATTCATCGAACTCTCCGAAACCAACCAGGTGCTGGTCTTCACCTGCCACCCGCAGATCGTGGACTGGTTCACGGACGCGGCGGCCCAACGGGGGGTTGGCGAGCCGGAAGTGGTGGAAATCTAACGGAATCCCGCTGGTTGTAGCAATCTGCGCAATTGTCGGATTTCGTACGGCTGCGTAGATTCGCAGGAACCAGGTCAAGAACTCCGTACTCTGAATCGGTCAGACGTAATCACCATATCGCTTTTGCCGTAGTTGAAACGCTCGATCGCCACCTTCCAAAAGCGTAATCGCGCTATCCCGAACTGGAGCATCGAACAGTGTGCCGACGATTGGTTGGTCAGAGGCACCCGGAGGAAGCACGATTACTCGTTCTACATCTCCAGAGACTACGACATTTGCGTCGTGACTAGCGATGATGAACTGCCTAGATGAGCGCTGCTCTCGTACTGTGGGCACCAAGTTTTCGAAGATGGCTGTCGTCGGTACAGCGTCTTCTGGTTGGTCTGTAACGGCAGGAAGTTGCGACGCCGCGAATGATAGTTCCTTGATCGCTAGCGCCTTGAGACCCTCCGTAAGGCTGTCAAATGGAATGGGATCTTCACCTTTCTGTTTTCGCAGGATGCCGATTCCATCGCTCGCCTGAAGGACTGCAATCTCTGCGATCCCTTCGTATTTCTCTCTATCCATCGAGACTTGGGCAACCCTCCGCATATTCGCAGAGACCCCGTCCGATTCGTCCTGCCCTTCATGTTGGGCGGGAAATTGCAGGTGTTCAATCGCTGCCCGGACGAAGGCTTTACGGTCAAGTGCATCACGGATCTCTAGGAGGGAAGCTTCATGCAAGCGAGTTCCCGTTTTCAAATCATCCAGGAGTTGATCAATATCCGCAGTCAGATGGTTGGGATTCAACCGTACAAAGAACGACTGCATGGATTGATTCACGGCCGCGAAGCTTTCTTTCGTGCCTCCCGCAAATTGGTCCAAGCGGCAGCAGCTTCAGCGATGAGGGTATCGAGTGCATCGAGGGAATCATTGATACCCTCGTCAAGCGACGCAAGATCTGTTGCTTGCTGCTCCAATTTGGATAATCGTGTCCTATAGCCCTCCGCTTCCGTAGCAAGTTCCGGAGAAACGTCTTGGTCGCCTCCGAGTTTCGCTTGGATGTCACCGCGAAGCGCTTCCACATGTGGCGAGCGAGTCGCCGATTCCGCGCGCAGCGACGCGACAAGATCATCGGCAGCCTTTGAGACTCGGGCCTTATATTCTCCGATTGCTTTGGGAATGGCCTCTGAAGGGATGTAGTCGGCCACAGATAAGCTTGTCTGCAGTTGTGGGGCGGTTGGCAGGTTCGGTCCATCCGGAACTTGAAAGCCCCCTCGCCATTCCGTAAGACGATTATCCGCAATAGTATGCCAATTCTCAATGCTCCCGAGATCGCCAAGCGATTTGGCTGTCTCTTCGTCGCCGACGAGCTCAAGGTATTTTGATCTTGTCGTTGCTAGACCTTCCTGTTCGTTATCGACCACCAGACGAAGCTCCCCGGCTTTTTTGGCACGATCAACCAAATCTTCAAAGGCCGATTTAACATCACCGGAGATTCTCTCGATCTCCCGCTTATGCACTTCCCCTTCCGGACAGTGGAGATCGAGGAGCGTGACAGATGGAATCTGATCCATCGCACGTCTCGCGAGTTCTGTCTGGCTGAAAACTATAGGCTTTGCCGCTGCATCTGGCGCAGTGGTTCCGCCACGGATCCGCCGATGCTCTCGATTATCGTCGCCACCTACTACATCAATCACGACGGCAGCTCCATCGGGCAGGCATTTCTCGAGGCGTCGTTCGATCGATGATTGAACGTCCTCAATGACGCAAGGCAAGTTGAACACCCACCTGATTGCATCGATGACCAGCGACTTACCGGATGACGGAGGCCCAATCAGCGCGTTAGCCCGCGGAGAGAAATCGATTTCCCTACCATCGTACTGTCCACCCTCGAACCTGATGGATTTGATCCAGAAACTGGGGTCCGGTGGTGGTTGCTGGTCGAGCGAGATGGACGCCTCGTGAGTTGCAAACGCGTGTCGCAAATGTTGCGTTGTCACTTCTGGCAAGTAAATCCATGTCGAGCGGGCTGTATGGCCCACTGTCGGATGCGCGTCGGAATTTTGCAAAAGCGCCATCACAACTTCAGTCTGCTTGATGCCATTCCGCCAAATTGCCAAAGTCTGTCCGTCGACCACTTCAAGCGCTTGCAGTTGCTGGGCCTTGAGGACTTGATCACCTAATGACGCCGGTTGTTGCGACGCAAGTATGGAGCCATGTTGGTCAGCATGGGCTCCGATGAGGACTACATAGTTGCGAAATAGGCCCGCCTCAGAGGGTCGCTCTTCTGAAAGCGCGTTGGTCAACCGATTAAATTCCACCGTTGACGAGCCGACGACACGCGGAACGCGCCCACACAATTCGTCGAGGACGGTCTGTCCGCTATCCCCAGGGGACAACGCTAATATGTGGCCACGGTCGGTTGATATTTCCACTCCCGGCACGATGGTGATGCCGTAATTCGGAGCCTCTTTCATCACCGCTTGGATATGGTCGGTTCGGTCGTGATCCGTTACAGCCACCACGTCCAGGCCTTCAGTGACGCATTCCGAGAGGAAGTCGCATGGATTGAAATTAAACTCAGGCTGGTTGTCGGGAGTAGTATGTCTATGTAGATCGCACTTGCGCCACATTATGGTTCCTTCGGCGTATCAAATTGGGACGATCCCGCCCCGTGAAATGGTCCGCCAAATATTGTAACAGCACGAACGCTAGCAAAGTTACACGGGCGAGCGAGTTCGAAACCAATACACATTTGCGTCGCTGACAGACAGTCGGACTCCTCCCACTGCATCCAGTCGTCGGCGCGGTAGCAGGACACGAAGTGGTCCAGGTGTGCCCGGTTCAGCGGGTTGGTTCGGGCGGTCAGGCGCCGGTGAGGGCGGGCGGCCGCAGATCAATGCGGAGGTCGGCGATCTGATCCGGCTGGCTGGCGATGCCGCGGCGCTGGAGGGCGGCCAGCATATCCTCCTGTCGCGGCTGGCCGAATGCGAGCCGGTAGAGCGCCAGCGATTCCTGCAACTGATCCCAACGGTCCTGATCGCGACTCAGCGGAAGGGTCATTACTTTCCGCTGTATTCGGGCATCTCCCGGATAGATCCAGTAGGGTGACAGGCCGTCCATGGCGTGATCATCCTCCGCCGCTGCGGCCTCGAAAGCGGCGCCCTCACCGCGTCCGCAACTTTGCACAGGGCGACGAAGCCGTTGAAATCCTCGGCTCTAATTTGTTGCTGGCGGGCGCTCCCGTGGACCGTGATCGCGCGGTCGTTGCCGGATGGCCGCTCCGTGCGGGCGATCCACTTCCTCAGTTGAGATTGCACACGATCACGGGCGTCGACGGTCGGCTCGCCGGCAAGCGCCGCCTGCCGCAGTTGGTCAAGATCACCGCGCACGGAGTCCACGGCTGAATCGGAACCAGCAAGGAAATCCAGCGTCTTCAGAAAGTCCGCGTAGTGCCCGCCGTCAGGACTGGTTTCCTCCGCGTACGTGAACAGCTTGTACGGCGTTGCCGAAAGCAGCAGAACATGGGCATCGGGATGATTGAAAAGATCGTCGGCCAACTCGGCCGCATCGCCGCCGGTCTTGACGTCGAGAAGGTCCCGGAAGCGTTGGAACTCGTCGAGGATCACCAGGTCCGGTTCGAGCGCTTGCAACGCCGACCGCGAGAGCATCCGGCGCAGTTCACCGACAACGATTCGCGCAGCTTGCTGCCGGCTATCGTTCAATGCGCCGCGCCCGGCGGCCTCGTCGATCAACGAGACCAGCGCCGCGCGTTCCGGGCTTTGGTCGAATTCTTCGAGGAACGTCTGGCGGATGTCGGGCTCAAGATTGTCTGCGTCGACGGCAGCCACGTCCCAGTCGCGGAATTTCTGCCATGTGCTCACGCCCCCTGGAAGATCCGCAGCGCGGCCGTGGCTCGCGCGCCCCGCAATCCCAGGTGATCGCGCAGCAGCGTGTAGAGCACGGCGCGCTCCTCCTTTCTCCCCATCTGGTGCCCCAGTTGGAAGGACGTGCCCGGCGTAAACGCCACAAAGGTGGTCGGCTTGCTGCCGCCATCACCCGTGGGCTTGAGCATCTCCGGCATTGTGAACAGCAGGCTCAACCGGGTCGCAAAGCTTGGGCTATCCGAACCGGTGATGTTGAGCTTGCGGATGTTCTGAGCGGCGATATCCGCGTTGGAGCACACGTACACGATGTCGATGCGGTTCACATGGTCGGCGTGCTGGAGGTGTTCGATGGTTTGGGCGATGACTTCCCTGGCAACGTGCGTCTTGCCCAATCCCGTCTCATCGGCCACGAGAAAGCGCCGGGTCGAATCGGAGTCTCCGTACAGGCGCCTGAACGCGTAGTCGGCTGTCGCCGGTTGAAAATTGCTCAAAGACGAAACACGGGCTTCTCTGTTCTCCTGTGTCGTGAGCCGGCCTCCTGCATCGCGCGCCGTGCCTCCAGGGCGGGGATCCACACGTCGTCCCAACCCGGCGGTAGTATCGCCACTCCACTGGACGACCCGCGCAGATGCTCAACGATTGTAGCCAGATGGTCGATGGACTCCGGGTTCTCGGAGAGGGCGCGCGCCAGCAGTTCCAGGACGCCCTGGCCGGCGCCCGTGGACCAGCTTCCTCCCCGGCTGCCCGTACCGGAAGCGCTGCCCGCCAAGATTACTGAACCGAAACCCATGAGCAGGGCCAAAAGCCGCATGAACTTTTCGGGGGTGTCAATCTGCCTGGCAAAGATCTCGTGATAACGGTCGTCCGGCCCGCCGTCGAATTGCGAGCAGATTACGGTGGACCGCTCGATGACCGGGCCCTCATCCGTCCGGCTGACGGTCAATCGAAGGAACGGAGTGACGTCTGCAATCTCGCGCGGCTCCAGCTCGATTTCGACGGCTGCGCCAGGGCGGAGTTCGTGGGCTTCGGCCGGATGATTATGGGGAGCGATCTTCACGCCGATGCCCGCGGGTACTCGCGGCATCTCCGCATCCGCCGTTATGCGTGGAACCCAACCGTCAGATTGCTTGCTTACGGTGGTGCGGAAAGCCACTTGGGCGGCGATGTCGATGAGCGGCCCTTCAAGCGCCCGCCCAGCGGTACTGGTTTGATCGACCGCTGGCGTCTCGGATGCGAGGGCAGGTTTTGGACTCGCTCTCCCACGACCCCTCCAATCAATCCCGAGGTATCTCCTCCGTTACCCAACGCGCCGATCAGCCGCCGTTCCTGCGCATCCACCCAGGAGGAAAGCTGCGATCCCTGGCGTCCGCGGCGGGCGCCTTCGCGGTAAAGCCACGGCACGAACAGCAGATACCGAACCCGAGTGAGTAGCACCGAGGTTCCCGGGAACAGCGTATCGCTCAAGGCGTCCCGGATCTGGCCGAGGCCCAACTCGTCGCGGCTCTCGGGTTGAGAGAACATGGCAACGATCTCCCGGGCACGACGCTGATCGGCCTCGGAATAATCGAGCCACGCAAGAACGGCAGGGGGCATACTAAGCTCCTCTTCGGGAATTGCGGTACAGGTCGTTGTTTGAGGATTCCCGGCGGGCTGGGGGCCACCATCTACC
>JAJEIA010000046.1 GCA_022823505.1 Dehalococcoidia bacterium | reverse complement strand
ACACAAGGTACCGCATGTCAGCGGTGCTATCCAAAACGGTAACCTGGACGCCATCGGCTAACTCAGTTCCGAACTCGGCCATCACCCCGCGTGGGTCGCTGACTGCCCGAGATCGGTAGGCGAGGCTCTTGTACCAGTCCGGCGGGCGGCCGAGCAGCATACGGGGATAACAGGAGCACAGGGTGCACACGACCATGTGGTGGATGTTGTCGGTGTTCTCGACCACGGTCAGGTGCGGTGTCTCAGCGGGTATTTCGACGCCCATCTCGGCCAACGCGGAACGGGAGTCGGCCAGCAGTCGGACCTTGAATCCGGGGTCCGCCCAGGCACGCGCCACGACACGAGCCCCATCAGCCGGCGTCCGTCCGTCCATGAGGTTCACCTGCCGCTGCACCTCGCCGGCGGTGAGCAGGCCCTTTTCCGCCAGCAGGGCTTCAATCGCCACGGAGCGGAGGGCGACCTCGCTCATCGGCTCGTCGTGAATGTGGTCAACAACGTGGGTAGCGGTCATGTTTCTCTCTCCAATGTCCTATCGGAACGGCTAAGGATCACAACCAATCTCGCCGGTGGACCAACACCTTTGGAAGCACGGCGTCTAATTGTGACAGCCCCGCGCCTCGATCTCCCAAACGGCCTCCACCTTGCCGTCGCGTACTCCGATGAAACGATCCCAGCGGCTGACCATGGCGTCCTGCTGGCCGGGAAGCAGAACTATTTGGTCGCCAATTGCCAGTTCGGCTCCTTCCGCAACCTGAAACACAGTTCGGTCGGTGTCCATATCGACGGCTTCGACGCCGGGCCGACCCTCTACCCGAGGCAAGCCCTTCATGCCGCCCACGGCCCGGGCTCCGGCATCGCCGACCGCCGTTCCCGGACGCGGGATGCTGATGATGGACGACAACACCTTGCCGGCCAAATGGAAGTCCTCCATGTATTCGTATGAGGTTTCCATCACCAGGTACGAACCGCCCTGGATTTCAGTAACTTCGGGCATATCCCCGGCAATATCATAGCTCCAGGTCTCGCCCGTCGATACGATTTCGACCGGCAATCCGTCGGCGAGCATCGCTTCCCTGAGATCCAATACCGGCTGAATGAGGTGGTGCGCTTCGGTGGTCCGGTCCTCCAGGTCCCCGGAGGGTTCCGCCATCATCTGGTGGCTCATCACGCCTTTCAGCGAGAGCCCAGGCAGCGAATCGATCAATCGGGCCAGGGCCAGGCCGGTTTCCGCATCTTGCACCCCGCACCGGACCAGTCCGGTTTCCTGCTCGATGACTACGCCCAGGTTTACGCCCTGGGCATCGGCAGCCCGGGAAAGGTCGTGGGCATTCGCCTCGTTTTCGCACGCCACCAGTATCTCGGCCTGGTCCGCCAGGGCGCAGAGCCGTGCGATCTTCGGCGGCGCGACCACCTCGCTGGTAACGAATACGCTGGGCACTCCGCCCTGCACCATGACCTCAGCCTCGGCGACCTTGGCGGCGCACACCCCGCCGATGGTGCCGCCGCGCTGGATCTGCCGCAGCGCGATGGCGGGGCTCTTGTGATTCTTGCTATGCCCGCGGAGCTTGCTGTGGCGGTCTGCGTAGAAATCGGCAATCACGTCCATGTTGTGATCCAGCGCGTCCATGTCCAGGATCAGGCATGGAGTATCCAGTTGCGAAACGGGCGTGCCGGGCTGGGGTTCATACGCTTGCGACATGGACGTACCTCCGAGGCTCCTGCAGATCTAATCGAGTTTTACTGTGAACACTGACCGGGAAGTTGCAGCAACACGAAACTACGCCAACTGTCCCCGGCCGGCAACGCGCCAATAGCCCACCAGCTTGCCATCCCGCACGGCGCGGATATAGTCATACTGGTTGACGCAGAGGGCCAGGTTGTAGGGAACCAGGTGCACCTTGTCGTTGGGCATCAACTGCTGAGTTGCCGGCCCTTCAAGATCCATGATCCCGTGCTCCGCGCTGAACCTGGTGGCGACGGCGCCCTCAAAGCCCTCCAGGACGGGCACGCCGAAATCGGGACCGGTGGTCTTGTGGCCGGCGTCCACCACGGCCCGACCCGCGACCGGATGGCTGATGACCGTGGCCAGGACGCTGGCCGCCGCCTGCAGTTCCGGGCGGACCCGCAATGTCTCCATGTCCATCAGGGGGTAGACGCCGGCCTGAACCTCGGTTATCCCCGACAACTGGGACACCACATCGTAGTTGTGCGTGCTGCCCGCGCTTACCGTCGCAACCTCGATGCCAGCCCGCTCCAGGTCACTGCGCGTGTCGAGGACCGGTTGCAATCGACGGCGGGTTTCGGCCTCCAGTTCGGCACGGTCCGTCATGGGCAGCGGGCCCTCGTAGGTCATCAACCCTTCGAAGGACAATCCGGGCGCGTCCGCAACCGTTCGCGCCAGGTCGACCGCATCCTGACCGGGCGCCACGCCGCCGAACCCGTACCCGGCGTCCATGTCCACCAGAACGCCCAGAGACACGCCGGCCGCCTGCGCCGCCTCGGCAAGGTCCTGGACGTTGCGCGGGTCGTCGACCGCTACGCTCAGCGTGATCCGACCGGCCAGGGCGACCAGTCGGCTGATCTTGGCGGCGGTGACCACGCGACCCGCTATGAGAATGTCGTCAATCGCGTCGTGAGGCAACGCGGCCCCATCGTCATTGGG
>JAJEIA010000014.1 GCA_022823505.1 Dehalococcoidia bacterium | reverse complement strand
CTTGAATAGATGCCCACCCACCAAACCAACATGACAACATACACGTCGAATTCCCCTCTACCGCTTCCAACCTCGGCGATCACCAACTCGCGGCTTTCCATGCCCATCAGCGCCATGAACAGCGCGTGCTCGACCATGGTCTCGGTTTCGGGGCGCGGTATGAGCACGTCCCGATTCACCAGCAGGTTGACGCCGTAGAACTCCCGATAGTTCAGGATGTAGGCCAGCGGTTCCCGCGTGAGCCGGCGGGCCACGATGGCGGCCAGCTGCTCCTCCTGCTGGGAAGAGACCTGCGACTCCTGCTCGGCGAAGATGGCCTGGCGTGGCATGCGCATCACGTCCATCACCATCACCTCGGCTTCCAGGCGGGCGTCCGGAATGCCGGCGGACTCCAGCGTGCGGTGGGTCTCCTGGATGACGGTGCGGAGGTTGGGCATGTCGGTCAATCGGCAAGGGCGACCCTGCGGCCGCCCCTGAAAATGTAGGCGGTCAAAATTGGGATCAGGCGGACACGCTGGCCAGCGCCCGTTCCTGGTCGGCGGCGATCAGGCGGTCGATGATGTCGCCCAAGCCCCCGTCCATGAGGCGCTGGACCCCGTGGACCGACAACCCGATGCGGTGGTCGGTGATCCGATCCTGCGGGTAGTTGTAGGTGCGGATTCTCTCGCTGCGATCGCCGCTGCCGATCTGCGCCCGGCGGCTGTTGGAGATGGCGGCCTGGTGGCGCTCCTGTTCGGCGGCGTACAACCGGCTGCGCAGGATGGTCATCGCCTTGGACTTGTTCTTGTACTGCGACCGTTCGTCCTGGCAGACCACCACCACGCCGGTGGGTTCGTGCACGATCCGGACCGCCGTGGCCACCTTGTTGACGTTCTGTCCGCCGTGGCCGCCAGCGTGGAAGATGTCGATGCGCAGGTCGTCCTCCTTGATGGCAACCTCGACCTCGTCGGCCTGCGGCAGCACGGCGACCGTGACCGTGGAGGTGTGGATGCGACCCTGCGTTTCCGTTTCGGGAACGCGCTGCACCCGGTGCACGCCGGCTTCGAACTTCAGCCGACTGAAGGCGCTGTCGCCGTCGACGGAGAAAGCGATGCGGCTGAAACCGCCCAGGTCCGACGGATTGGAGTCCAGTATCTCCACCGCCCAGCCCTGCTCCTGGGAGAAGCGCTGGTACATTCGGTACAGGTCGCCGGCGAACAGCGACGCCTCCTCACCTCCCGCGGCGGCGTGGATCTCCACGATGACGTCCCGCTCGTCGTTGGGGTCTTTGGGAAGCAGGGCGATCCTCAACTGCTGGGCCAGTTGGGAAATGCGCTGTTCGACCTCGTCCAGCTCCAGCTGGGCTATCTCCACCAGCTCGGGGTCGCCGCCCTCGCTCACCAGCGCTTTCAGGTCTGCCTGCTCTTCAAACAGCTTGCGGTGTCGGCTGTCGATGCCCACCAGCTCTTCCAGGCCGGATCGTTCCCGATTCAATTCGCGGAGCCTGGCATAGTCTGCAGCCACTTCCGGTTGCGCCATTTCGTCTTCGATGGACCGATAGCGATCCACGATAGGCTGCAGCTTGTCGAATATATCTGCCATCACACACCGCGCGAGATCAGGAAACTATGTCGGGATTATAACTTAGACCTCGGAATATCTACAAGGAGGATGCGCTCAGCCCACAAAACCACCCGGACCGGCAGGACGAGGGACCGCCACGAGTATAACCTGCGTTGAGGCGCCGCCCCGTCAGTTGTTCGGGTTGCCGTCATCCTCCGATTTGTCGTCGCCACGACCGCGGATCCGCGTGACCAGGTCCCAGACGAACGAGCCGATTTCACTGCCGGCGGTCACCAGCGCGGAGATCCGCGCCGTCGTGTCCAGCATGATGCACGAAGCCGCTTCAAAATTGGTCGCCGCCCGCCGGATCTTCGGATAGATCTTCAACACCACCACGATGAGCGCCAGTGCCGCCGCGGCGACCATCACCGCCATGACGATGATTGCAATATCTCGGATGATCGACACGACGTCAGGCGACATAAACAGCTGTCCTTCCCATTGGGGCACAAAAAGCGCCGGGACGACGGTCGGTTCAACCGTCGTCCCGGCGGACGGTCCAGGCTAATTTTCGGAGTCCAACTCTGCGTCGGTGTCTCCGGCGGCGATCCGGCTGCGGATGCGCTGCCAGTAGTCGCGGCCGCGCTCGACGGCCTGATTGGCGGAGCGTGTCAGGGCCTGCCGCGTTTCCTGTCCGCTGCGGGGCGCCAGCAGCATGCCGAGGCCGACCCCGATGCCGATGCCGGCGGCCAGCAGTATCAAATCACGTTGGGTGCGGTTCATGTAAGACCTCCTAAAATCAATTGTCCGTACCCAATTATACAACGCGGGATCGCCCTGGCCGGCGGGGCCGTCGTCACCGTTATGACCAAATTGGGGTCGCGCAGGGTCAATTTGCACTTTGCTTCACTGGGTACGTGATCGATTTTATATCGACTTCGTGAATACAGTATATTATGTTTGGCGATAAAATGCAAGCGCGCACATCGGAAGGACCACACTCACGCGCCGGTGCCCGATCAAACTCGCTGCTGCCAGCGGTCCTCGGCGACCGTCACCGGCCCGTCGTACACGGACCGCGCCTCCGCGGCCAGCGGCCCGGTATCGACGTGGTAATCATTGTGAATATGCGTGAGGGTCAACCCGCCCACGCCAGCCATCTGGGCGATGCGCGCCGCCTCCGCCGCCGTGGAGTGCGCGGTGCCGTCGGCCATCTCGCGCTTGTCCTCGGTGCAGAGCGCTTCGTGGATCAACAGGGTGGCTCCCTGCGCCAAATCCGCCAAATCGGGACACCACCGCGTGTCTCCCGAAAACACCACCGCGTGCCCGCCCGACTCGACCCGCCAGGCCAGCGCTCCCCGGATGTGGTTGACCTGCGTGGAACGCGCTCGCACGTCGGGCGTAAGCTGAACCCACTGCCCCGGCTCGGTGGGCCGGAAAGCGATGGACCGGCGCCCGTCCCGCCTGAGCGCTCCCTCGGCGTCGACAGTGAGCCCTCGCGTAGGCAGGGCCAGCAGTGTACCGATGTCGACCATGGCCTGCTCGGAGCCGTAGACCTGCATAGGGTGTTCTTCCTCATTGCGTCGGCTGCGCTGCATCTCGATGTGTGGCAACCCCTCGCAGTGGTCGGCATGGCTGTGGCTCAAAAGGCAATGGTCAAAGTCGTTCGGCGACATGCCCAGCTCGTGCCCATGACGCAGCACGGTGTTGCCCGACGCAGCGTCCAGCAGGATGCGCTCGCCGGTGGGACAGTCCAGCACGATGGCGGTGTGGTTGCGCATGATGCAGCCGCCCGCGCCGGTGCCCAGATAACTGATGGTAAAGCCTGCTTCAGCCATTTGCCCCTCCAATCAAATCAGCAATCCCGTCCATCCTGTGCATCCATGCAAATTCGATCAACGCAGCGCCACCCGTGAATGGGGCAGCACCGCCGGATTCACCAGGAACTCCGGCATCCGTCCCTGCAGCACGTCCACCGTGGCCCGGGCCGTGCGCACCTCCAGCTCCAGCACCGACTGCTGGGACAGGAACGCCACGTGGGGTGTCACGATCACGTTGTCCATGGCGAACAGCGGATGGTCCGCCGGCGGCGCGGACGATTCCATCACGTCCAGACCCGCGCCGGCGATCTGCCCGTCCTGCAGCGCGTCGATCAAGGCCGGTTCGTCGATGATGGGGCCGCGCGCGCAGTTGATGATGTACGCCGACGATTTCATGAGCCCGAACGCCGTCGCGTCGATGAGCCCCCGCGTCTCGTCGTTCAGCGGCGTGTGCACCGTCACGTAATCGGACGCGGCCAGCAGATCGTCCATCGCCACGGCGGATACACCGTCGGGCAGCGCGGCGTCGGCCGGCAGGTAGGGGTCGAAAACCAGCGCCTCCAGGCCGAAGGCCCGTGCCTTGTCCGCCACGGCGCGGCCGATGCGTCCGAAGCCCACGATGCCGATGGTCTGGCCGCGCAGCCGGGTCAGCGGGTGCGGCGACGGCGTGCCCTCCCAGCGTCCCGCTTTGGCGACGCCGTCGTAGAACCCGACCTGCCGGTTCCAGGTGAGCAGCAGGGCCATCACGTGGTCGGAGACCTCGTCGACGCAGTAGTCGGGCACGTAGGTGACGGGGATGCCCAGTTCGGTGGCCACGTCCACGGCGATGTTGTCCACGCCCACCCCGTAACGGCTGATGACGCGGCACCGCTCGGCCGCCCGCACCACTTCCGGCGTAACTTGGGCGAAGCAGGTCATGATGCCGTCGCAATCGGCGGCCAGCGCGGCCAGCGTCGCCTCCGACCCGTCCGGCGACTCGACGACCTCCACCCCGTCGCCCAGGCCGGCCGCCAGCACCTCCCGCTCCGGCGCGGTGGAGGGCCAGACAAAGTCTGTGATGAGGATGCGGGTGGTGGGCATACGAACGCTGTGCACCGCTTGGGGTCGTGGCTCAGGCATTATAACGGTAATGCAATTGGCTGACCGTTGGGCTCCAGGGGTCACAGCAATTCAGAGAATTGTTCGACGGTCAAACCTGCTTGCTTGATGATGGCACGCAGTGTTCCGGTGTCGAGTTCGCGATGATCGGGAACTACCAATTGAGCGAACGGCTCGTCGCGACGCAAGATTATATGGCTGCTCCGCTGTCGCCTTGTATAGAAACCTGCCCTGCTGAGCGCCTGAACGCACTCGCGTCCCGAGACACGAGGCAACCTGCTCATACGGCGACGACCATTGTTTCAAAGCGATCCTCAGGAACCGGCAGCCCGTCCTCCTCCAGTACGGCAACATACCCTTCGATGGCTTCCTTGATGTTGGCGATGGCTTCCTGACGCGTTTCACCCTGGCTCACGCAGCCGGGCAGGCTGGGGCATTCCACCACCCAAAAGCCATCTTCTCCCGGATAAAGCACTACCTGGCGCATCGTTGTCACATCCTTCGGCTACAACAGCCGTCGCCGTACCTCTTCAGCAGGGGCCACCTCGAAAAAGAGCTCCACCGCCTCCATCAGGTTTACGCGTGCCTCGTCTGCGGTATCGCCCTGGCTCGCAATGTCCAACTCTGGACAGAGAGCGATGTAGCCGTCACCCTCGCGTTCGATGATCGCGGTTATTCGATGAAGCATCGCACGTTCAACTCGTGACATCATCAGCCTGAAACGTATCATCTAGCATCGGAACCCCCGCTTCTTGAAGTGCCTTGAATACTCTGTCGTAACGTTCGGGATCACGCGTAGTGTCGCGCAAGTCGCCTGGTGGTACCCAAATCACCATGCCCTTCCCTGCCCGGGTTAGAAGAACGCGATACCTGTTCCGAGCATACTCTTGATTGACTGTCACTTTGACATCCTGCCAGTCCGCACCATGGAACCTCCGGTATTCCCAGTTGACTTGATCAATTGTTGGAACCAAGTCCCCACCCCAGCACAATCCTACCCAATCTAGTTCCAGCCCTTGACATTCGAATTCGGAAGCCGCTATTTCAAGAGTTGTGCTCGAACGAACATCGTTATGGTCTGCCAAAAACCAAAGTGGGAAGTTGCATCCTGAGCGGAACGCACTGGATCTTTCAATCCCGTACGAGCGAAGTCGCAAATCCTGTGAGGTAGCCACCAAACCAGTCCGATCCCTAGGTTCAGCATCGTGCTGTTGGCGAAGCCAGGAACGAGCCATTTCCAGACCCCGAGTGACAAAACACTCGAATTCGTCAGTTCGCGGGAATTTTGACCTAGCATCCTCAAGGTTCAAATTTAACAAAAGGTTGACCCATTCAGCCCATTGTTGGGCGCGGTGGCTCCGCACTACAACATCAAGATGCACGAGCGGTTCTTCTTGTACCCGAACATTGGTCGGCGGTTCGTTACTAAACAATCGGTGATTAGCGACGCTGTCCCCACCAATCAGTGCCTCGGGCGCGGCAACCACCCGCCATGGCACGCTTCGGCCCTCCAGAGCGCGTCCCCATTCTTCAAGGCCTGCTTCGCCGTCGTGAATTTCCTGGCCCCCTCCCACTAATGCGATGATGACTGCCCACTCGGAAACCTGTTCCATCACGTCAAGGAAAAGCTGCGGTTCAGATGCGTTGACTACCTCCAATCCAGCACGTCCCCGTGCCCGAGCAACCTTTTGGTGGTTCCAAGCCCGCTGCGCCTCATCGAACACTACTATATGCTCAGGAGGAATCGCCCGATGATGATTCCTGAGGAATCCATGGACATTTTGGATTAGCGTCCTGACAACGCGATCTGGTTCGAGGACGTTATGCTGGCGTTCGAGCTGCTCGTTTACCACTGCACGTTGGATCACATCCACCAGCGGCCCATTGCCGGAAAGAAAAACAGCTAGACTGGCGTCAGAATCGTTGACGCGGAGGTCGTGAACTATTTCCAGGCCGGTAAGTGTTTTTCCCGCCCCAGGGACGCCGGTAACAAAGCAAATTGTTCTGCCACCGGTTTCACGGGCTTGCTCGATTTCTCGAGCCAACACACTACCGTCTCGCCCAAG
>JAJEIA010000110.1 GCA_022823505.1 Dehalococcoidia bacterium | reverse complement strand
TCACCAGGGTCAGGCCCGGCGGTTTCTGTCGCTGGCCCGGTCCGACCACAACGCGGGGGATTACGTCCGGGCGGCCAACGCGCTGGCCCGTGCGGCGTCCCATGCCGTCACGGCGGCGGTGGTCCAGGAGACCCCCTTTCGTCGTCACACCCGGCGCAGGTTGACCAACCACCTGTTCGGTCTGGCCTGGGAGGGCCGGATCTCCAACGGAGGGGTGCGCACCTTCCGGAACGTCTATCGGCTGCCGGAGCGTCTGGCCCGGGCCAAACCACGGGAGGCCCAGCGACTGAGCCGTCAGGCCCGCAGCCGGGTGGCGATGCTGATCCGCTCCATTGAAGGGGCCATCGCTGGCCGGCCGGTGACGGGCCGCCGCCGTCGCCCGTCGCGGCCGCCGTGGCGTCCGGCGCCCCGGTCGGTTGCGGAGATCATCGCCCTGCCGGACTATCGGGAGATCGCCCGAACCCACGGACTGGAGGACGCGCCATTGGCCCGGCGTCCCGACCCCCACGGTTTCTACGCTCGCGGCCAGACGCCCCCGGAGTGTCCCTGCCACCCGGTGCAGCTGCCCCGGCGGGACACCGCCGACACCATCGAACTGTCGCCCCTGCGGCAGCGCGCCCTGCAACAGACCTTCCGCACACCCCTCCCCAACACCATCCCCATCAGCCCGGCGGCCGCCTGAACCCATCAGGCAGCCGGCTCCTGCTTCCGCAAGCCCCTTCGTCCATTGACCCCACGGGCCTCCTGTGGCACAATCTGTAACCGATGATAATGATTATAGTTTTTTGCAGTGCATAATTTCTTCATGCTGCGCGGCGCACCCGACGATGGAGGTGGCCCGTTATGTGGACCGGCGATGATTTACAACGCTTGGTAAGCCGGGAATTGAGCGATTATCGGCTGATCGTGGTGTCCAACCGACAGCCGTACGTGTTTAAAATGGTGGACGGCAAGCCGCGTGGGGCAATGCCCCCGGGCGGCCTGACAGCGGCTATCGATCCGCTGATGCGTTCCTGCGGCGGCACCTGGATCGCCCAGAGCGACGGCGACGACGATCGGGCCGCCATGGATGAGGCCGGCCGAATCCGGGTGCCAACCGACGCGCCCGCCTACTCTATGCGGCTGCTCAATTTGAGCGACGAGGAGAACCAGGGCTTCTACTACGGTTTCTCCAATGAGGGCCTGTGGCCGCTGTGCCACATCGCCTACACCGAACCCGTCTTCGACGCCGAGGACTATGGCTTTTATCAGTCCGTCAACCGCCGCTTTGCCGATCTCGTTCTCGACGAAATCAATGACGAACCAGCCATCATCCTGATCCAGGACTATCATCTCGCCCTGCTGCCCAGGTACATCCGCGACGTCAATCCCGATGCCATTATCGGGCAGTTCTGGCACATCCCATGGCCCAATCCCGACATTCTGCGCATTTGCCCGTGGCAAGACGAGATCCTCGACGGCATGTTGGGTAACGACCTCCTGGGTTTCCACCTTTCCGGAGACTGCCAGAACTTCCTCAATTGCGTGGACGCCAACCTCGATGCCCACGTCGACTCCGAATACGGGCTGATTGACTACCGCGACGAGACCACGCTGGTCCGACCGTTCCCCATCAGCATCGACTTCGACAGCCTCGACGCCGAGGCCCGGTCCGAAGAGGTCGAGGCCGAGATGGTCCGCCTCTCCCGCGAACTGGGGTTGAACCGTGGTCGCATTCTCGGCCTCGGTATCGACCGGCAGGACTACACCAAGGGCATCCCCCACCGCCTCCGCGCGGTGGAGCGGCTGTTTGAAAAATGGCCCCAGTACCGTGGTCGCTTGGTCTTCCTCCAGGCCGGCGCCACCAGCCGCACCAGCATCGACTCATACATGCAGCTCACCATCGATATCGAGGCCACCGTGAACCGCATCAATGAGCGCTTCGGACACGATGGCTGGCAGCCCGTCGTCTATTGGCCTACCTCCTTGCCGTCTTCGACCTTCTCCGCCCTGCGCCGTCTCGCCAGTTTCTGCGCCGAAAGCAGCCTCCACGATGGCATGAACCTGGTCGCCAAGGAGTACGTCGCCTCCCGCGTCGATGAAGACGGGGTGCTCATCCTCAGCGCCTTCGCCGGAGCCGCCCAGGAACTCACCGGCTCCCTGATAATCAATCCCTACGCCACCGAGCAGTTCGCCGAGGCTATCCACCAGGCACTCACTATGAGCGGTGCCGAACGCCGCATCCGAATGCGCCAGATGCGCAACACCGTCCGCGAGAACAACATCTACAAATGGGCCGGCCGCATCATGATGCATCTCATGCAGGCCAGCACCCCCGATCACTCCCGTCTCACCGTCGCGTCCACGGCATAACGCCTGACCCCATGCTCGACCTCAACCTCGACGAACTCAAAAACCTGGTTCTCGGGCGGGACCCGATCCTGCTCCTCCTCGATTTCGACGGGACCCTATCCGAAATCGCTCCCCGTCCCGAACAGGCCACCCTGTGCCCCGGCAATGAGATGCTCCTCTGCCAACTCGCCGGCCGTCCCGATTTTGTAGTTGGGGTGATTAGCGGCCGGTCCCTGCACGACGTCGAGCCGCGGGTGAACGTTCCGGGCCTGGTGTACGCCGGTAATCACGGCCTCGAAATACGCGGGCGCGGCCTTGATTACCGCCACCCAGACGCCGACGCTGCTTCTCGAACCATCAGTCAGGCATCCCACGATCTGGAACTACGTTTGGCCGGCGTTCCCGGCGCCTTCGTCGAGAACAAGACCTACACCCTCACCACGCATTTCCGGCAAACCCCGCCTTACTATCACGACCAGGTCGTGTCCGTGTTCGGCGACATCGCGCAACCATTGGTCCAGTCCGGCTCGTGCCATGTAACCGAAGCCAAGATGGCTTTGGAGCTCCGCCCGTCCATCGACTGGAATAAGGGCCGAGCCCTGACGTTGATCCGTTCGCGATTGTCCCCCCAGTCCTTCCCCGTCTACATGGGTGACGACGCCACCGACGAGGACGCTTTCGGGGCTGTCAACTGCGCCGGAGGTTTCGGTGTTTACGTGGGGGCATCTGGCGCCGCCACCTGCGCCACTTGGCGGCTGCCTTCTCCCGCAGAGGTCTCCGCCGCACTGGTCGAACTCGTGACGTTATAAACGCCACCCACGCGCGTATCCGGTTTCGTCGCAACCGCAATCGCTGGTGTCGCGAGGCAATCTCGCCATCCCGCCGGTTATCGTCATTGCGAGCGCCGCGCGGCAATCCCGCCTAGGCAACGGACCACGCCGCGCGTTCGAAACCGCCTCAGCGCTGTACTCCCCAGGATGACGTGCTCCGCAGGCCTCAGACGGTCCAACCCTCGGCAGTCCCGTTTCCGGCCAAAACCAGGACGCGCGTCACACCTGCGTCAGGCCTCGCTCGTTGTGCTATCATTGCCCTGCGCAGCAACGGGTGGCCCGGCGAGACTGAATGCCCTTCCTGCGCCCCCACAGATGATCGAGGCTATCTTTTTCGATTTTTACAACACCCTGGTTCGTTTCTGGCCGCCATTGCCGCAGATCCAGCATGCCGCCTGCCAGAACCTCGGCATCCGGGTACCGGCAGACCGCCTGTCCCGGGGCTACGCCATCGCTGATCTCTTCTTCAATGAGGAAAACCATCGTTGGCCGCTGGGTGAGCGCGACTCCCCGGCCCGCGACGAATTCTTCGCCCGCTACGAGCAGATCATTCTCGAAGAATCCGGCGTCGCCGTGTCCCTCCGCATGGCCAAGCAGATCTGGGACATGGCCATCTCCGTCCCCAAGGAACTGGTTGAGTTCGAGGAAACCCGGCCCGTCCTCAAGGAACTGAACGAACGGGGTTACCGGCTCGCCGTCCTTACCAACCTCCGTCGCGACATGGATGAACTCACCCAGCAACTGGGCATCCGCCAGTACCTGGAGTTCTGCATTACCAGTCGGGAGACTGGCGAGAAACCCGCTACCCTGATCTTCGAAGCCGCCCTCCAGCGCATGGCCCTCCGCCCGGATCAGGCCATGCATGTCGGCGACCAGCCGCGCTCCGATGTCCAGGGCGCCCGCGACGCCGGCCTGATTCCCGTCCTTATCGACCGCGGAGGCTTCCACGCCGACGTTGCGGGTTGTGACCACATCGACAGCCTCGAAGGTCTGTACCCGCTGTTGGACCGCCTGGCGTCCTGCTAGCCCGTATCCTCGCCCGCAATTTCGATGCCGCTCGCCGACCGCCCCAATCGCAGAGGTGTTGCCATGACCACTCAGCCGCCAGCCCACAGCCATCCGGACGACCCCAACCCCGTCCACGTGATCGTGTGGTACGACTACATTTGACCCTGGTGCTATGTCGGCCTTGAGCGCGTCGACAAACTTGCTGATGAGTACGACATCACCGTCGAGGGCCGCGCCTACCTGCTGCGTCCCGACACCCCCCCGGAGGGTCGCGCGCGTGATCCGCGCCCCGGCGAATCCGACGACGAGCTGTCCGATCCCCTTCGCACCCATGCCCGGGAAGCCAACCTCGTCATGCGGCCGCCCACTCATACGCCCAATAGCCTTTACTCGCTTCAGGCCACCGAATACGCTCAGGAACAGGGCAAGTTCCTCGAGTACCACCATGCCGCCTACGAAGCGTACTGGGACCACCGTGCCGACCTCGGGGACCCCTCCGTCCTCGCCGATATCGGTTCGGGCGTCGGCCTCGATGGGGCCGAGCTCCGCCAGCGCGTCGAATCGGGGCATTACGCCCAGAAGGTCGTCGACCAGTATCACGAAGCCCTGGGTTACGGTATCCGCGGCATCCCGACCTTCGTTTTCGACAACCTGCTTTTCAGCGGCGCTCAGCCCTACGAGGTCTTCCAGCGCGTCATGGACAAGGCCCTGGAAAACCGCGAAGCGGCCGCGAGCTGATCACCGTTTCCATCGCCGGGCGCAGGTCTGCGCGTTGCCCATGCTGGGGCCGTTGTGCTAGACTTGCGCCGTTCAATTCGCGATTTGTAACGGATTTCACAAATGGACGATGCGACCCTCCAGCTGATTGATCGGGCGGTCAACGACCAGCCGCAGAACACGGTCACCGTTCTTTCGTCTCTGCTCGCGGTGGAGGACGCCATCGGCTACATCCCCACCGAGGCCGTGGAAGCCGTCGCCCTGCGGATGGACGCAACCGTCAACGACGTTTGGGCGGTGGCCACCTTCTACCCGAACTTTCGGTTTGACCCGCCCACCGATCTCCGTGTCGAGGTCTGTTGGGGACCGTCCTGCCACGTGATGGGCGCAACTGCGGTGATTGCCGCCGCTCAGGAAGCCTTGGGACTATCCGACGAAGGCGATACCCCCGATGGCAAGGCTACCCTGCGATACAACACTTGCCTAGGCGCCTGCGCCCACGCACCGGTCATGGCGATCAACCATCACCTGGCCGGCCGCATTACCCCCGACGGCGCCCGTTCGAGAATCGCCGAAGCCTTGGCGTTCGCTCCTGCCCACTGATTCCGCGACTGGCCCTGTGACCGCTTCAACGGAATCCCCGTTTGCCGCCATCCTTGAAGAGGCGCGCCGCCGCTGGGATGATTTGACGGCGGGGGATCGCCCTTGGATCCGGGTCGGCACCGGATTGGCGGGCGAGGCGGCCGGCGGCTTCGAAGTGGTCGCCGCCGTCAAGGCCGCCCTGGAGCAGCAGCAGGTGGCCGCCAACGTTTCGGAAGTTGGCACCCTTGGCCTCTGCTTCGCCGAGCCGTTGCTTGACGTGCAGGTGCCCAACGGCCCTCGGGTTTTCTACAACCAGGTCACTCCCGACTTGGCTGGGCGCATCGTGCGGGAGCATGTGGCCGGCAATAATCCTTTGACCGAGCATGCCCTTGGCTACCTCGGCGACCGCACCCAGGCGCCTTCGGGCATCCCGAACCTTGAAGACCACCCGATGATGGCTTTGCAGCAGCGCATCGCGTTGCGCAACGCCGGCAACATCGATCCATCCGACCTGTACCAGTACATCGCCAACGGCGGCTATGCGGCCTTGAACAAGGCACTCGCCGATTTGACTCCGGAAGAAACTCTCGGCGAGGTCCGGACCTCCGGCCTGCGTGGTCGCGGTGGTGCGGCTTTCCCCGCCGGGATCAAATGGGGCTTTTTGGCCGGTAACCCCGACCCCAACAAGTACATCCTGTGCAACTGCGAGGAGGGCGATCCGGGCGCGTTCAACGATCGAGGCATACTTGAGAGCGATCCGGCCACCGTGGTCGAAGGTATCACCATCGCCGGCTACGCTTGTAACGCCAACCGCGGTTACATCTTCATCCGCCACGGCCACAACCAGCCCATTGATCGTACCCGCGCCGTTATCCAACAGGCCTACGATCTCGGCCTCTTGGGCCAGAATATCCTGGGAACCGATTTCTCCTTCGACGTCGAGGTCGCGCTGACGGGCGACTCCTACGTTTCCGGCGAGGAAACGGCGTTGATGGAAGCCATCGAGGGCAAGCGGTCCATGCCCCGTTTCCGGCCGCCTTTCCCGGCACAGGTGGGCGTATTCGGCAAGCCGTCGAACATCAACAACGTCAAGACCCTTGCCTACGTGCCCGAAATCGTGGCCCGCGGCGGTGAGTGGTTCGCCGGTATCGGAACCCGGCCTGACCCAGACAACAGGATCAATGGAAGCAGCGGCACCGCGATCCTCTGCCTGTCTGGCGACATCACCTACACCGGCTTGATCGAGGTCCCGCTGGGCATGACCTTGCGCCAGGTTCTCTTCGATATGGCCGGGGGCGTTCCCAATGGCAAGTCCATGAAACTGCTCCAGACCGGCGGCCCGCTTGGCGGCGTCCTTTCCGCCAGCGATGCCAATCTGGACCTCGTGCTTGACTTCGATGTATTCCGCGCGGCCGGTGCCATCCTGGGTTCAGGCGGCATAATCGTGGCCGACGAGGACACCTGCGTGGTCGACCTGACCCGCAATCTCATCGCATTTTGCCAGTACGAATCCTGCGGAAAGTGCTTTCCCTGCCGCATGGGCATGAGCCACCTGCTCGAAGTTCTTGAACGTATCAGCAATCTCGAAGGCACCGAGGAAGACCTGGCGCTCATGCGGAACATCGGCGAAAACATGCAGGCCGGTTCCCTTTGCGGTCACGGGCAACTGGGATTCAACCCGGTCTCCTCTGCCCTGCGGTACTTCGGCCATGAGTTCGACGCTCATATTCTTGAAAAGCGCCACACCGGCGATTGTCCCGACCAGGTGTTCTCTCCCCGCCTCACGCGCCGCTGACAAACCGATGTCCAATCCCGCCGCTGCTTTTCGGATTAGGAATCGCCATGCCTGACGATATCACCATTTCCATCGACGGGGTGGAAATCACGACCCAGCCGGGAAAGATGGTGCTGGAAGCCGCCATCGACGCTGGCGTTTACGTCCCCTACCTCTGCTACCACTCTGGCATGAAGCCGTATGCCGCCTGCCGGATGTGTGTGGTCGTGGCGGAAAACGAACGGGGCCGTGTCCCGGGGTTCCCGGCTGCTTGCACCCTGGCAGCCACCGACGGGATGACCGTGTGGAGCGAGACCCCCGACGTGATCGAGCTGCGCCGCTCCGTCATGCAGATGCTCATCGCCGAGCACCCCAACGGATGTCTCACCTGCCACCGGGTCGACATCTGCGGACCCTCCGATGTTTGCCTCCGTCACGTCTCGGTAAACGACCGTTGCATCACCTGTCCCAAAAACGAGCGCTGCGAGTTCAAGGACACTGTTCGGTATCTGGGCATGGAGCTCGAATCTCCCATGTCCTATGTGTACCGCGACATCCCTCTTGAGGTCAGCGATCCATTCTACGACCGCGATTACAATCTGTGCATCACCTGCGGCCGCTGTGTCCGCGCCTGCGAAGAAATGCGCGGGGACAACGCCATCTGCTTCACCGAGCGCTCGGGCAAGGCGTTGGTCGGCACGTCATTCGGGACCTCCCTCCTTGAGTCCGGATGCGAGTTCTGTGGCGCCTGCATTGACGTGTGCCCGGTGGGTGCTTTAACGGAACGCGAAGGGAAGTGGGAAAAGCCTGCCCGCGTGGAACGCACCATTTGCACCCACTGCCCCGTCGGCTGCCAGATGAACCTGGAAATCAACGAGCAAGGCCGCGTGATTCGCGCCGTTCCCGAACTCAACTCCCCGGCCAACCGTGGTCAGGCATGCTACAAGGGCAAGTTCGGCCTCGGCCATTTGACCAGCGGGCAGCGCTTGCGCCGGCCCATGATCCGTCGCAATGGTCGGTTGGAAAACGCCACCTGGGATGAGGCGCTGGACCTGGTCGCAGATCGGCTCCGACCCCACCAGGCGGGTGAGGGATTCGGTCTGATCACCGCCTCCGATAGCACCAACGAAGAGCTCTACATAGCCCAGAAGTTTGCTCGGGTCGGAATGAACACCAACAATATCGACCATTCCGGCAATACTCAGCCCGCCCTTACGGGCGCCTTGGAAGACGTCTTGGGCTATCCTGGCGCGACCAATTCGATCTGGGATCTGGAAAAATCCGGCTGCATCCTGGTTTTCAACACGAACCTCACCGAATCCCACAACGTCGTGGGAGTGCCGATCAAGCGCGCCGCGCGTAACGGCACCCCGCTCATCGTTATAGACACCCGGGAAGTGGAACTCACGCGCTATGCCGATCTTTGGCTTCGCCCTGTTCCTGGCACCGAGTTGCTGCTTCTGGGTGCGATTCTCAAGCACATATTGCGGGAAGATCTAATCGATGCCGAATGGCTCGCCGACCACGCGGATAGCTACGACACGCTGGTCTACGAACTGGAACGGCTGAGCGATGACGCGATCGCTACCACCGGAGTCCCGCCAGGGGACATCACCCGCGCCGCCAGGATGTATGGCTCAGCCGCAACCGCCGCAATCGTCTACGGCCTGGACAATCTACCAGCCGAAATCGCACGGGAATGTGTTGTGGCCATGGCGGATCTGGCGTTGCTCACCCGCAACGTAGACCAGCCCGCCGGCGGAATATTCCCCATGCGACAGGGCGCCAACGGCCAGGGAGCCATCGACGTGGGATGTCTGCCTGATCGTCTCCCGGGGGGAGCCCCCACCTTCGACGACGCGCACCGCGCCCGCGTGGAACAAACATGGGCCACAACATTGCCCTCACGCTCCGGCATGAGTGCCGCCTCCATGCTTGACGCAGTGGGCGGCGCCATCACGTCAATGCTGCTCATCGGTGACAGCCCAAACTACTCTAACGGGCTCCTCGGCAGCGATCTGGCCGTGTTCGAACGGCTGGAATTTCTCGCTGTGGTTGACACCTTCCTCTCACCGATAGCCCAGGTGGCGGATGTTGTGCTGCCACGCGCCACTTTCGGAGAGAAGGACGGCACTTTCACCAACTTGGAACGTCGCGTCCAACGGGTCAGGCCTGCAATCACCGTCCGAAACAACGACGCTATGCCGGAAGGATGGATATTCTCCGAGTTGGCCCGGCGTTTGGGATTCGACGGCTTGAATTACGATGATGCCTCGCAGGTAATGGACGAAATCGCATCGGTCGCCCCCAACTACGGGGGGATCAGCTATGAGCGGTTGGCGCAGGAAACCACTTTGGTCATGCAGACGGGCGTCGAATCTCCCCGGCCTACCCAGCTCCTTTACACCACCCGCGAAGAACGCGGAATACAGTGGCCTTGCCTCACGCCAGACAGCGCATCTTCACCCGTGCTCTACGCCAACGGATTTCCCAACGGGCGAGCCGAACCGGGGGCTCCGCTGTTCCGTTCGGTGGCTCCGAGCACCACTCCTGACCTGCCTGCTATCCTGGCTCCCGGTAGGGTCCTGCTACAAAGTGAGCGGGAAATCACCGTCGAATCCGGGCAACTCAATCGCGTGGTTCGCGACGAGCAGGTCCACATTAACCCCAACGACGCCACCGCCTGGGGCATCTCTGACGATGCTTCCGTTGTGGTTGCGACCTCCGGCAGCCGGGCTACCGGTATCGCCCGCCTCGACGCCGCAGTGCCTCCGGGCGTCGTGTCAGTCACCACCTTGTTCGGTCAGCTTGCCGTCGAATTGCAGGCGTCTGAGGACATCAATCCCATGGCCCGGGTGCCAGGCTTGTATCTTGAACCTTGTCGCGTCGAATTGGTGTCCTGACCCGATTACCAGACTGGATCTAACCGTGTGCGACGAAGATATCTGTACCACCGGCTGATCGGTTGTGGCCCTGTCCATTGTCTCGCCCGAGCGCGAATGCCGATCAAATCTACCAAATGGAGCCAGAATGACCACCTCCCCATCCGCCACCGTGACCCGTGACCGCACTGCCAGTCTGCCGCGCGCTCGGCTGGTGGAACGCGTCGATTACACCGACGATCTCATGGTCATCAAAATGGAGCCGCAGGGCTTCGATTTTAAATTCAAACCCGGCCAGTATTGCACTTTGGGTCTTGACGGGATCGAGCGGGCGTACTCGATCGTCTCCGCACCCCATGAACCCTACTTGGAAATCTTCGTCGAACTGGTCCCGGAAGGCGAACTCACCCCGCGGATGTGGCGTATGGAAATCGGCGATACTATGTCGATCCGTCCTCGGCCCAAAGGCATCTTTCTGATGGACACTGCGGCCTCCCAGCACCTGATGTTGGGAACCGTCACCGGTGTCGCGCCCTTTGTCAGTATTGTTCGGGACCACCTGTACTACGGCCGCGACGGGCACCACTTTTACGTGATTGAGGGGGCCTCGTATCGCGACGAGTTCGTGTATGACGTAGAATTGGCCGGGCTGGCCGCCGCTCATCCCGGTGTGGTGACGTTCGTGCCCGCAATCAGCCGACCCACCGAAGACCGTAATGCCGGCTGGGAAGGCGCAACCGGAAGACTCAACCACATCGTCGCCGACCAGCTTGAGAGATTTGACCTGGACCGGAGCCAAACGTTGATCTACGCCTGCGGTCATCCCGGAATGATCGAAGCCAGCAGGGAGATCGTGACCAGCGATGGATGGCGCTGGACTGAAGAAAGGTTCTGGAAGGAGTAACATCTGCCTGCCGGTGGAGTATCTTGTCGGGGTGAGCCACAGCTCGCCCCGCATTCATTGTGCTTTGCAGCGACATCCCATGCCTGGCCAAAGATCCTTGATGACCGCGTTGCCAAGCGCTGAAAGACAGCCGAGAAACCCCTGTAAGATGAGCCCGCGGTGCCACGTCGCGCCGCCGGTTGGCGTTCGTGACGGCCAGCTATCGCCGCGTTGCTAAAATGGCAATCTCCCCCCTTCGGAATGACGCCATCTGGCGAAATTCACAGTTCGAGGTTTCCACAAGGAAGTAATCGTATGACTACCATAGCCGAGTACGTATCCAATTACTCTGCCAACCTCCACTTTCACGACCTACCGTCCGACACCGTACACCTTCTAAAGCGGATGATCATCGACACGGTGGGCTGCGCCATCGGTGGTTACACCTCAGAACCGAGCAAAATAGCGCGTGATTTGGCTGGTGACGTCACTGGCCACCGGCGACCGGTAACCATCATCGGCAGCGGGTTGACCAGCAGTCCTGAGCTCGCCACCTTCGCCAATGGGGTCATGATCCGGTATCTGGATTTCAACGATGGGTACACCACGCAAGAATCGGGCCATCCCAGCGATAGCATTGCCGCCACCCTTGCCGGAGCAGAGATGGCCGGCTCCGGCGGTCGCCGATTGATTACCGCGACGGCTGTAGCCTACGAGGCCTTTTGCCGTTTCGGCGACGCCGGCAGCATCCGGGCCCTCGGTTTCGATCACGTTACCAATGGTGCAATTGCCAGTACGGTGGGCGCCGCTCGTGCCATGGGCCTGTCCGTGGGTCAAACCGAGCAGGCATTGAACCTCGGAATCACGCCCAACGTGGCCTTGGGCCAGACCCGCGTAGGAGAACTCTCCCACTGGAAGGGCTGTGCCTACGCCAACGCCAGCCGCAACGCGGTATTCGCCGCCGAGTTGGCCGAACGCGGACTGACCGGACCTACTCCGGTGTTCGAAGGGGAATTGGGGTTCTTCGCCGCAGTCACCAAGGAGCCTTACCAACTGGAACCCTTTGGTGGCGATCAGGGTCATCCCTTCAAGGTCCACGAGTGCAACATCAAACGGTTCGCTTTGGGCCTATACTCACAAACAGTGGTCGAGGCGGCTTTGGACGCCCGCAGGCAGGTACCGGACTTCCACGTCTCCGACGTTCAGGACATACACATCCGTACGTTGCAGAAAGCCATCGACATCATGGCCGGCGATGAAGAGAAATATCACCCCAAGACCCGCGAGTCGGCGGACCACAGCATGCCCTATGCCACTGCGATTGCGCTGACCCACAACACGCTGAACCAGAGCCACTTTTCCGACGAACATATCAACGACCCCGGCATTGCCGCGTTGATCAGCCGGACGCGGATCGAGGCCTCGGAGGAAGCCAACCGACGGGTACCCGAAGCCATGCTCTGCAACTTCGACCTCCGCATGAACAACGGTCAGAGCTATAGCTCCGAGGTCGCCCACTTCCGAGGGCACCACCTCAATCCGATGACAGATGCTGAGGTAGAGGATAAATTCCGAGGTCTGTGCGAGGGTCTCCTTTCTCCCGAACAAACCGAGGACTTGCTCGCCCGTTTGTGGCATCTCGAGGACGAAACCAACATCGGCGATCTGCTACGCCTCACCCGCATCTGAACGCCAGCAAAAAGGATGGGTTGTCAAGTGACAACCCATCCTCCGTCGAGTTGTGTCGCTCAGTCTTACGCGCCTATTCTGGTGCCGTCCGGGTAGGTGTAACCGCCTCGGTCGTTGTACGCGCCCGAAGCAGGAAAAATTTGTCGGTACAAGCCGCGGGCCCGTTGCTTGACGACGCCGTTGGCCGCCTCTTTGGTCGGCGTGGGTTTGGCGTTCTGGTCTTTGTAGAACTGCGACTGCAACGGACTGTCGTTTTCCAATTCCCAGATACACAGATATCGCATTACCCCGTTCGCCTGTCCGTCCTCGGGGTCCAGCACGAACCTCCGAGCGCTGACGTAGCCAGGGATCGACATTCGCTCCGGAAGGTGCTCCTCGTTGTACCATTTGTTGAACACCTCATCGTCAGCCTCGTCCACCTCCATCATGACAACGAGCACCGTCGTGCCAACCTCCTGATTCGCCCTCAGGCCGTTGCTGCTGCTCATGGTACCTCCTGCATCCTCGTGCGCTCATGAATATGGGAATTTGATCCTGGCACGGTGTTCTAAAGCCTCTGGTAAACCTGCACGCGGTGACGGTAGCAGTCTGCGACGAACACCAACCCGTCCTCGCTGACGGTTACCGCAGTCGGCCGGTAGAATCGGCGCTTCAGTTCGATGTTCTGAGTCGCCTTGTCGAGCTTCTCCTCAATATCCGGGTTGGCGTTTAGGAACGTTCGGGCCCACTTGGAAGTTCCCGAGTGTCCAATCAACGTGTCTACCACTCGGCCGTTCACGTCCAGGACTTGCACACGGTCGTTCCACCAGTCGCACGCATATATCCGACCCTCGCTCACTGCCAACCCGTTTGGCCTTGAGAACCCGTTGCCCCCGTCCCTGCCGTCAAACTCGTCCAGAAACCGGCCATCAGGCTCAAACTTCTGAATCCGGTCGTTGCGCCAGTCGGAAACAAACACGTGCCCGTCCGAATCTACCGCGATTCCCCACGGCATATTGAACTCACCCGGTCCCTTACCGTGCGTTCCCCAGGCGCCCAACGGGATGCCATCCGCGCTGAACCGTTGGACCCGATGGTTCAGGGAATCTGCAACCACCAGCGTGCCGTCCGTAGCGAAAGCCATGCCGGACGGCCGGTTCATTTGGCCTAAGCCACTTCCGAACTCGCCCCAGCAACCCAGAAACTCGCCTTCCGCCGTGAATCTGGAAATCCGATGGGTGTTCTCGTCCGCCAAATACAGGTTTCCTTCTGGCCCGAAAGCAATAGCCGTCACCCAGATGAACTGCCCTGGCGCCTCACCCCAGCCGCTAAACTCGCCGACATAGTCCCCATCTATGGTGCACCGGGTGACGCGTACCGCCTCCGGTTGGTTCGGGTTAGCTCTGCTGGCGACATGCAGCAATCCGTCGGGGCCCAACGCCAGTGACACCGGGCCGCTGAATCCAGGTCCGCCAGCTGATAGCAGGCCGATCACATCATGGTATTGGTGCGTCCCGGCCACCGATTTCGGATGTTCGCCGACTGTGTTCATCCTTTGCCCTAACTCAGCTCAATGGTGACTGCGGGTAAACCGCATTCCAATTTGCCAATGGTTTCGAGGCAACGGTCGTTGGCTGGGGGCATCACCGGCCCCGATAGGGCATCCCGACGCAGCCGCTCCAGAGGCGACGACTTGAGCAGCCCGCCTCCTCCGGCCAATCGCATCGCCGCATCGGTTACGGAAGCCCCGACCTCGGCGCAATACTGCTTGGCCCGGTTAACCGCCAGGACGGCCCCCTGCGGATCCGCATCACGGTTTGTCAATGCGGCGTCCACCAGCAACAGCCGTCCTGATTGCACCGCCAGCCCCATCTGCCCAACCGTTTGTTGCGTTGACGGATGCTCGATCATCAGATCGCCACCGGGTGTCCATGTCCGGGCAGTCACGTGTTCCCGAATGTGCCCGTACGCGGCTTCGGCTATTCCGAGGTAAACGGCGGCGTAGCCCAATGAAAAGCTGCCCCAGTCTGCTCCGAGCAATCTGCCAGGTGGCCCGAATACCGCGTCGTGAGACGCCACGGTATCGAAGCTAACCGCATGGCTTGCCGTAGCCCTCATCCCGACGGCATCCCATTCACCGGTGACGCGGACGCCGCTCATATCGCTCCGGATCATCGCCGAAAGGATGTTGTCGCCGCCACCGCCGCTTCCTTCGACTACGCCGGAAACGAAGAAATAGTCAGCAGCGTCGGCCAGGGAACAAAAATGCTTGGTACCGGAAACCCGGTATCCGCCATCGTCCTGAGGGGTGAAGATAGTGGACAGGACAAATCTTTCTCTGGCAGACACCCCCGGCTCACTCGTGAGGGAAGCAAACAACTTGCCAGATTCCACTGCTTCGGCGAAATACCGGCGCCTCTGCTCGGCCGTTCCAAGACCCGCTACAAAGGACCCGAGGACGTTGGTGTGCATGGTCAGGGTCAGAGCTGTCGACGGGCAGCCGCGAGCCACCGCCAGGATGCACATCGCGAACGTCAACGGATCGACGCCGCTGCCACCGTACGCGGTTGGGACCCTCAGGGCGAGTAATCCGGCCTCCCTCAGGTCAACGTAGTTCTCCATGGGGAATTCGGCCTCAGCGTCATAATGCCCCGCCCGCGGTGCAAATCGTTCGCGCGCCAATTGGTCCGCCAGACCGACCAGGGCCAGTTGGCCATCAGACATACAGCGGCGCGCTGCACTGGGTACAGGTTCCGATCCGATGTTCAACGTCGTCGATTCCCCGTGGACCAGATTGACGAGCACCAAGCGGCTGGTCGCTCTGTGAGACGCTAAGCGATCGAGGATTTCTTCTGGTCAGCAGCCTGAATTAGGCGAACTGATACTCTCGCGTCGATCCAATCATTCGCAGAGCGTTCAGGATAACTTCGTCATAGCTATCTCCCGCGCCCAACGCTCGCTCTGCCTGGGCCACCAGCGCGCCCCGATTGTCCTCCCTGAGAACGATGCTGCCCAGTAATTCCAAGCACCCGTCGACGATTCCCGTTGCGTCCGGGTGGCGTCCTGAAATTGTATCGACTACAACTCGCACGCCGGGATGGTTTGCATCTCCCAGGTTGTCGGCCACGAAATTGATGCGCTCCACCATGCTCCCGCTGTCGATCCATTCTCTGCCGGTGTGCCATCCCTCCACAGACGGCGGATTGAGCAGATCCTGGTTCATGTAACGGCATTCCAGAGCGGTGTCTATGAAACCCACCTTCGGAAACTTGAAATCCCCAACCAGGTGCAACGTACCCACCACGACTTCGGCCGGACTCTTGACTCTGGCGAACCGCACTCTTTCGGACTTGAAGCATTCCGAGGTGAACATCAATCTCAGCATGGAGCGAATATTGTAGCCGGACCGAAAATATTCGGCTTCGAGCGCGGCAACAGCTTCCGGATCCGCTGGCGGAGTGTTCTGCCACGCCGGCACCTGAACATCATCAGCCACGAAGAAGTTGTAGATGTGTCGACTGATAAACCTGGCGGTCGAGGGTTGCCGGCAGATGATTTCGATGATTTCGTCGCCATTGAAGTTGCCCGTTTCTCCCAGGAATGTTTTGGCCCCCTCGTCGTGGTCCTCCGGATCGTACCTGAACAACCAAGGCGTCTTGCCGTACGGGATGCTGGCTACGTTATCGTCGTCAATCGTCCAACCCGTGAAGGCTCTGGCGGCCTCCTGGACGTCCTCTTCCGTGTAGTTGGCGTAACCGTCCATGCCGACGCCCATCGAAAACAACTCCAGAAGTTCCCTGCCCCAATTCTCGTTGATGGCGTTTTTGTGGTTGAAATTATTGTCGAGCCAAAAAATCATCGCTGGGTCGCGGGCCAACTGGAGCAACAACTCCTGAAAATTGCCCAAGCCATATTGCCGAAACATGTCGATCTGGTTGAGCATGGTTTTTTCGTGCAGGACTTTCGCGAGGCCGGTTGCGAAAACCCCGTGCCAGAAAAGGGCGATTTTCTCCTGTAGGGGCCGCGCATTGGCGTTGCCGTTCATCCGATAAACCGTTTCAGTCAGCGCGCCTTCAATGTTCCGGCTTTCTTTCCAGTCGATGTAGTAACGCTCGATGATGTCCTCGTCGAGTGCTGGCTGCGCCTCCGGATGCAATAGCCACTCCACGGTCTGCTCGTAACCCCATGAACAATAGGTGTCCAGTTCGGCTGGCGTGGCGCCGTAGCCGGCTCGGCGCAGTAGGTGAGCCATCAAAGCGCGCTCGGATTCAACGTGCATTTCATCACCTGGAAGCGTTCGAGTTTAGCGAACTCACGCGCTCGCTACGCGACGAATCGGAAAAGCGTCGGTTAGCGTCAAATGTGAAAGATTGCGGATCATCATATCACAGGGGCTTACCACGACTGGTGCGACGATTCCCTCTTTTCCACCGTGAGCAGGCCAGCCCAGGGCTTGTTGTATTGACATCCATTGGGCCGGGGCGCACCATGTCCCGGCCCAAATCGCGTCATATCGTAATAGTAAGATGTACCGCGCACGGCGCGCTCGCAAAAATCCAGCGAGGACCCGATCATTCCGTCGCTTCGACTTCCCCGTCTGCATACCCTGGACGCTTGGCTGGCCTACCGGGACTTCCGGCTTTTGTGGCTGGCCAATTTTTGTGGCTTCACCGGCCAGTGGCTGCAATTGTTGAGCATCGGGTGGCTGGTCAAGGACCTGTCGATCGGCACCGGGATAGGCGGACTGCTCGTATTATCCGTCAGCGCCATCAACACGCTTCCCGGTCTACTTGTAAATCCCATCACCGGTGTTTTGGGAGACCGACTGGACCGCCGCAAGCTAGCGATAACGATGCAGTCGATCAGCGCCGTGCTGGCTTTGGGCTTTGCTTTCCTGATCGCCGCCGGGTATGTGCGACCGTGGCACGCCTACGCGTACGTTCTGATTTCTGGCTCCTGTCTGGCCATCACTCAGCCTATGCAGCAGGTGCTTATTTCCAATACGGTGCCCCGAGAATCTCTGGTCAACGCCTACGCCATCAATACCCTGACTGTCACGGGTACTCGGATTTTCGGCCCGTTCGCGGGTGGCATTCTTATATTCACACTGGGGTATTTCTGGAACTTCGCGCTGGAAGCGGCTTTGTACCTGGGTGTGGTGCTGATGCTGCTGCCAATGCGGACGCCGTACACGGGAAACGAACCGGCCGGAGAGCAGAGCCGCTTCACGCCGTTCGCAGACATCAAGGAGGGCTTGCTACACCTTTGGAGGAACCAGCGCGAAGTACTGGAAATCGCGGTGCTGTCGGTAGTTCCGAACACCATCTTGCACCCGGTGTGGTTCCTGCTCCCGCTGTTCACTGTCGAGGTTCTGCAGGCCCACGTCAACATGGGTGGCTACCTCCTAGCCATTACGGGCGTCGGTGGCCTGCTCTCCACGCTTACCATCGCCACCTGGGGGCTTCCATTTCGGCGGGGTTACATACTCTTTGGAGCGACGGCGCTGTCATCTATAGCTACCATCATGTTCGCGTTCTCTGCGTGGCTTTGGGCCGCATTCACCGTTCTGGCTGCCATGTCGTTTTTCCAAGCGTATTTCCGCACTACCCAAGGCACGCTGGTACTGACCATCGTCCCCGATCGGTTCCGCGCCCGCACCATGGCCCTCCTAGCGTACGAGCGTTCCTTCTTGGTTGGAGTGAGCGTGGTAGTGGGCATTTTCGCTGACTTTACCTCTTCGTCCATGGCGATCCTGGCACTCGGCTGCTTGGGACTGACAGTGACTCTTGGATGCTTCGCCACTTTGCGGCGAGTGCGAGCACTGCAGTAGGGGGCGCAAGTTGCGAGCCACGCGGCTACCACGGCTGCACACGTTAGACGCCTGGTTGGCGTATCGCGATTTCCGGTATTTGTGGTTTGGCAATTTCTTTGCCAACAACGCCCAATGGATCCAGCTTCTGAGCGTGGGTTGGCTAGTGCGCGAGTTATCCGAAGGGTCAAACGTCGCCGGCCTCCTGGTGGTGACTGTAGGCGGGATCAACACGCTGCCCGGCCTGGTGGTGGGCCCATGGGGCGGTGTGCTCAGCGACCGGTTCGACCGGCGCAAATTGGTGATAATTCTCCAGACGCTGATGGCAGCCCTCGCCTTTTCTTTCGCGCTAATAGTCCTGTCCGGAGAGGCCGAGGTGTGGCACGCCTACCTGTACGTAATTCTCGCGGGATGCTGTCACTCAACCGTGCAACCCATGCGCCAGGCACTCATAGCGGGAACCGTGCCCCGGGAAATGCTCGGCAACGCGTTGGCCACCAACGTCCTGACCATCACCGGCACGCGCATCGTTGGTCCTTTCGTCGGGGGAATCCTGATATTCACTCTGGGGTTCTTTTGGAACTTCACGATTGAAGCATGCCTCTACCTGGCGAACGTGGCGATGATCTTGCGGATTCGGACGCCGTTTCACCGACCGGGAGATGCCCGGCAACGAGGCTCCGCATTCTCGAATATGATCGAAGGGTTGCGCTACGTATGGAGCGGAGAACGAGCCTTTTTCCAGTTGATGATATTGTCTATCATCCCCAACATCATCCTGCACCCGGCGTGGTTCTTGTTTCCTGTGTTTACCACCGAGGTACTAAATAGGGACGCCGACGTGGGTGGCTACCTGCTCGCCATCACGGGAGTCGGTGGACTGGTCGCGGCTCTTATCATGGCGACCTTCGGGTTCATTTTCCCCAAGGGTAAGGTAGTTTTGGGAGCGGCGGTCGCTAGTTCGGCCACTCTGCTTTTGTTCGCCTTTTCCAAGTGGATAGCCGTGGCATTTCTGTTCATCGCGGCGATGGCGTTCAGCCAGGCAGTGTTCCGAACTGCCCGCGGCACGTTAATCCAGACCCTGGCTCCAGATAGCCTGCGGGGACGCATGACCAGCTTGCAGAGCTTTGATCGAGGATTTCTGGTGGTGGCCAGCCTGGGTGTCGGCATATTGTCGGACCTCACGTCTCCGTCCACCGCCATGGCAATTACCGCCGTTCTGGGTCTGGTCGCATCGGGCATATGCTGGGGTTTGCTTGGCCGTGTTCGCCGCCTGGACTAATATCGATTTCTTTGATGGTCAGACCACATCAAATTTCGAAAAGGAGTATGATATACAGTCGATCGGTCGTTATGACCCGTGGTAGGCGGTTACCATTTTGATCCAGCGCATCACGTCCGGCCAGTCCTACAAATGGTGGGCCTTCTGGACCATTGCCACCGGCACATTTTTCTCGGTGGTGGACCACGGCAGCGTGCTAGTTGCGCTGCCCGGGATCGAATCCCATTTCGACGCCACACTGGAATCGGTGCAGTGGGTGGTGGTGGCCTATGCACTGGTTATCAGCGTTCTACTACTGCCCATGGGGCGATTGGGCGATGTAGTTGGGCGCCGCAACGTATACCTGACTGGTACAGCCATTTTCGTCCTGGCCTCGCTGGGTGCGGCGCTTTCCACTAGCCTGGAGATGCTGGTTGCCATGCGCGTGCTAAAGGGTATTGGCGCAGGAATGGTCCAGGGTTGCGGCATGGGCATGATGATCGCAGCGTTCCCCGACTCGGAACGTGGCAAGGCTCTGGGCACGCATCTCAGTGTCGTCGGAATGGGAGCGATCGCTGGACCGGCCGTAGGGGGCTTTCTCGTCGCGTGGCTCGGCTGGCAATCAGTGTTTTTAATTAACGTTCCAGCGGGCGGGCTCGTGCTGGTTCTTGCATGGCTCTTACTGGAGCGCGGACCGGAAGCCAGTCAATACCGCCGGGGGCAGGGCGCGTCGTCATTTGATTGGACCGGCGCCGCTGTTTCCGGAGTGATACTGCTCGTTTTGTTGCTGGTCGTGGGCAATGGCAACGGGTTGGGTTGGCTGTCCACGCCGGTAATCGTCGGCGGGGTCGCGGTAGCGGTGTTGATGGCGGGGTTCATCTGGTGGGAGTTGCGAATCCGCGCGCCGATGTTGGATTTGCGGCTTTTCGCTAACCAGATATTCGGGCTCGGGGTTGCCGCAGCGTGGTTATCGTTCTTCGGTTCATCAGCCGCGCGTTTCATGATGCCTTTCTATCTGCAGCGCGTGCTGCAGTACTCGCCGGAACAGGTGGGATTGATGATGATCCCGCCTGCCGTTTGCATGGTCTTGATCGGGCCATTCAGCGGGCGCGTGGCAGATCGGTTCGGTTGGCGGGTTCCGACAGTATGCGGTATGGCGCTAACCGCCGCCGGAGCGTTTGTCTTGGCTTTCGCCCTTCAGGAACGCTCTCCGGTTTGGCTAGTCATCGCCACCATGATGATGCAAAGCTCCGGGAACGGAATATTCAATTCGCCGAACAGCAGCAGCATTCTCAGTGTGGTGGACCGGAGCCGTTATGGGGTCGTGTCGGCGCTGACCCAATTGGTCCGGAACTCAGCTAATGTAGTGAGCGTTGCGGTTTCGACCACGATCGTGGTTTCGACTATGGCTACATACGGAGTGGAACCTAAGTTGGAGGCCGTCAATCCGGAAGTGGCCACGGCGTTCGTAGCCGGACTGCGCTGGGCGTTCCTCATGTTGGGCGCGGCGCTGGCCACCGGCGCGGCAATCTCCCTCTATAGGGCACTGACCTACCGGCCCGCCGTCCCTAGACAGCCAATGGCGGCCGAGCCTCAGCCCAGGCCCGCCGGCAATGACTGACCCGCACCATTGATCAATCAGCGAATCGAGGCATTACTTCCCGCGCGAACAGCTCCATGGACCTCAGCTGCTTTTTCTGGTCCAAGCCACCAAAGGCGAAATTACAACCGAAATAGCGGACACCGGCGTCGTGGACGGCTTGTATCTGCGCGGCGCACTGGTCCGGCGTACCTATAAAGGCTCGATGTTCAGCGAGATACTCGTACGAGGGCGGCAGTTCAGTCCGACGGTTACGGTAGTCACTTATGCTCTCGTACACCTCACTTCCGACCGAGAACTCTCGCCTCCAGGTATTTATGTCCAGTGTCCAATTCAGGGCTTCTCGGGCATCGCGATGTGCTTGTTCCTCGGTTTCGGCAACGTAAAAGTAACGGAAGAAAGGAACGTCGGAGGGTTGCGCCGCGTGTCCTCCTGCGGTGGCCTGCTCCAAAAACCGGCCCAACAAATCCAGTGCGTCATCAGTGTTTAGAACGACGCCAATGATGAGACGCCTTCCGGTGGACGCGACAAAATCCAGTGACTCGACACTTCGGGTCGCCGCCACGTAAACCGGAGGATGTGGTTTCTGCAGGGGAGTAGGCACCAGGTTGAGATGCTGAGTGGTGTGGTACTTACCATCGAAAGTGCAATCCCGAGTGGTCCACAGAGTTTCCACCATCTCGATTGTCTCGCGGTAACGCGCCTGGCTCTCCGCGTGGTCAATGCCAAAGTTGCCGTATTCCGAGCTCGATGCGCCCCTGCCAAACCCAACGTCGAGCCTGCCATCGCTGAGTACATCGAGCGTGGCGGTGTCTTCAGCCAGACGGACCGGATGGTGTAGAGGCGGGATCAGGACCGCCGTTCCGAGACGGATCCTATCGGTACGCGCGGCAATGTTGCTGGCGATGACCAGCGAGGAGGCACCCAGTCCATAACGAGTGAAATGGTGCTCGGCCAGCCAGATGGCCTTGAAGCCCAGTTCTTCACCGACCACGGCTTGCTCCAGCAAATCCGAAAACAGCGCTTTCGGCGTAATGTTTTCAGGCCATGGGATGTGGGAAAAAAGGGCAAATTCCATTTTTTAACTCCTCAAGGCAAAACTGCGGGAAGTGTACACACCGGAAAAACAGCGGGCAATGCCGCGTTTCTTCGCCCGCCGTCCTGCTGACGTAGGTCTGGTATGATTCTAGGCCGGTTTCTATAGTGCAGCGTCTGAACTCGTGAAATAAACGGCGCTTCGGTTCACCCATTTCTTTGCGGTGCGGTTTTGACTTTCCTTACCTCGTTAGCTCTCCGGCGCAAGCCGGTAACCATCATGGCCATGATTCTGCTCCTGGCGGCCGGAGTCTTTTCGTACAGTCAAATCCAGCAGGAGCTCTTCCCCGAAATCAGTTTTTCGATCATTTACGTGGTCACGAATTATCAGCAGGGTGACCCGAACACCGTGGCCACAGACGTGACCGCAAAGGTGGAAGAGGCCATATCCGGGTTACCGGATCTGGAGAAGACGACCTCGATCTCGACCCCCGCGATGTCGCTGGTAACGGCTAATTTCACCCCAGGTGCGGACGTGGAGTCTGCGGAGGAGGAAATTAGAAGCCGGGTCAATGGGTTGCAGCTTCGGGACGAGGCGGGAGACCCATTCGTCTTGCGGTTGACCTCTGACATTTTCCCCATTATGTGGTTGAGCGTTAGTGGGGAGCGGGATATCCCGGCCTTGCAACGCATCGTGGACGATGAAATTCTGCCCCGCCTGGAAGGAGTGGACGGCGTCTACGACGTTAACGTGGAGGGTGGAGTGCAGGAGCGCGTTTCGGTGGTAGTCGACCCGGTTCGCAGTGACGAACACGGGCTCGCCATACAGGATGTCGTAAACGCCCTGTCCGGAAATTCCGTTGATCTCAACGCGGGCTCGCTGGATAACGGCGACCGTTCCCTCGGCTTGCGAACCTATCGTGGTTACGGCGATCTCGATTCCATTCGAGATTTGCCAGTCGATTACCGCAATGTTGCGATAGGCCCGGTTGGTGCGCCTCAGAGGGAAAATGGCGGTACTCCCATCGTGCTCTCCGACGTGGCGATGGTCCGCGTAGACACACCAAGTGCGGACACCGTGTCGCGCACCAACGGCCAACCCAGCATCTCGCTTCAAGTGTTGCAGCTCCCGGACGGCAACACCATCGATGTGACCCAGGAGCTGTTGAGCGTAATCGAGAACCTGGAACTCCCCCCGGATGTGCGCGTCGACGTTCTATACAACGATGGGCCGGAACTCGAAGAGCAGCTCACCAGCGTGGTGGGTCAAGGCGGCCTCGGTTTCGTCATCGCTGTGATCGCCATTTTCTTGTTCCTGCTCCAACTCCGCCCAACGGCGGTCAGGGGAATATTGCAAACCCTCAGGCCCACAGTGATCATCGCGATTTCGATCCCGCTGAGCATCATGATCACTATCCTGGTGATGGCGGTTATGGATTGGACCCTCAACTTCATGAGCCTCGCCGGATTAGCCATAGCAGTCGGCCGGATCGTGGACGATAGCATTGTCGTTTTGGAAAATATTTACCGCCATGTCCAGGCTGGAGGGACCCGCTATCCGATGCAAGGGCCCGAGTTTACTGCCTATCGCCTGGCGCCGTTGGGAGACGATCCAAGCCTGACCGCCGCCATGCGTGGCACCCGCGAAGTCGGCCCCGCTATTCTCGCTTCTACCTTGACCACCGTGGCTGTCTTCCTTCCACTGGGGTTTATCCCTGGAATCGTGGGCGAGTTCTTTCTCCCGTTCGCGCAAACCGTATGCGTATCCCTTTTGGCATCTACGTTCATCGCACTGACGGCGGTTCCTGTACTCGCGTCATTGCTGCTCCGCCCAGGAGATATGGCGGACGAAGACGACACCGTTTCACAGGACACCTGGTTGCAGCGCATTTACACTCCTATATTGACTTGGGCTCTGAGGCATCCACTGCTTACCGTCCTGGGGTGCATAGGTGCGGTCGGCGCCACATTGCCACTGATTCTGATCTTGCCGATCACTTTGTTTTCGTCGGGCGAGGCGCAGTCGATGCGCATAGACATCACCATGCCAGAGAACACCGGGGCCACGGCGATCCATTATGAAGTACGAGAAATCGAAACGATACTCGACGGCTACGTCGACTCCGGCCACATCGCGTCGTACCAGGCGACCCTGGGTTCAACCAGCCAGGACTTCGGACCCAGCCTTGGCGAATCAGGATACGATGTGGCCGGGTTTTTCATCGCCCTTACCGGATCCGCTCCGGCTGACTTCGACGAACGACTTAGGGCGGATCTACCGCGAAAGGACGATGTAGAAGTTCAATTGTTTGTCGACTCGGCGGGACCGCCGCAGGCAGGAATCGAAATCGCCGTCACGGGTAGCGATTTCAGCCGGGTTCGACGCGTGTCCCGAGATTTGGTGGATTCCATCCGGTCGTTGGAGGGCGTGGTCAACCTCAAGACCAACTTGAGCGACGACAGCGAAGAGTTGACGTTCGAGGTTGACGCGTCGGAAGCGCGGAGGTACGGGCTCACTGCCGCTGCCGTGGCCGGGCAAGTCCGGGCCTGGGTGTACGGCGTTGACGCGGCTAACGTCAACCTCGTGGGAGAAACCTACGACGTGGTGGTACGGGGACCCGCGGATCGGGTCGACGAACTTTTGGAACTGCAGAACCTGTCCATTGCCGGACCGTTGGGTACAACGACCTTGGGCTCTATTGCGGATGCCAAGACCACGGTGGGCCCATCTCTCGTCACCCATTACGATGGTGACCGGTCGGTCACGATCACCGGTGAATTCCTTGGAAACGATCCTCAGGCTATCAGTGCTCTGATCGACCGGATCATCGAAAATACCGACCTTCCGGCCGGCGTAGAGATCCGCCAGGGAGGCTTTGCGAGCGACATACAGGAGCAGTTCAATAACGTCTATTTGGCAATGATGATTGGGCTCGCCCTGGTATACCTGGTGATGGTGGCGACCCTCGGATCCCTGCGCGATCCCTTCATCGTGGTTCTCAGCATGCCGCTGGCCATCGTCGGAGCACTGATCGCACTTGCCGTAACGGGGCGCGCGTTGAGCTTGCCGGCGCTCATGGGTTTCCTGTTCCTCATCGGCATCGTAGTGACCAATGCCATAGTACTGATTACTTTTGTTGGCCAACTGCGGTCCCAGGGCCTTGGCGCCCTTGACGCAATGATTCTAGCCGGCCGCACCCGCTTGCGTCCGATCTTGATGACCGCGTTCACCACCATTCTCGCCCTGTTTCCGTTGGCGTTCAGCGATACCAGTGGACTGGTCGGCGCGGAATTGGCCACGGTGGTTATCGGTGGACTCATCAGTTCCACATTCCTTACATTGGTAGCGGTGCCAGTGACCTACATGTTGTTGCACGAAGCCATTCCTAAAGGTTGGGCGTCGATGTTCCGTCGTATTGCGCGTCGGTCGGTTGCCCAGATGGATGGGTCGTAGAATACACGGCCTCCAGAAGCCGCCGCCGGTCCGGTAGAGGTGACCCTTGCACCCGAATAGAATTGTTGATGCGTCCTCGTCCCGTCGCCTGTTTATCGTGTCCCTGATATTGATCCCGGCGCTTGCGCTTCTGGTTCCGGCGTGCGGTCGGTCTTCGGATGAGGCCCCCGGTCCGCCGCCGCGCGCCGAGTCTCGTCCGTCGGTTGCTCCGGAAGCGCGCGGATTCGAGGTGCCCGGTCAGTTGATTTTCGCCAAATCCGCGGATCTGGCTTTCGAAATTTCCGGCGAGGTGGGGGAGGTGCACGTGGCAGTTGGAGATGTCGTGCGGTCAGGGGATGTCCTCGCGACTGTGGACTCCGAAACCATCAGAGACCTGCGATTCGCCGAGTCGCAGGGCCTCTACCAAATCGACAAACTGCAGGACGATTTGGACCGCGTGCTGGGCTTGGAGTCACCCGACGCACTGATCCGCGCCCAGGCGGAGGGAGATCTGGCCAAAGCTGAGCTCCGATTGCAAAGTGCGCAGGACAAACTCGAGGATTACCTGCTGCAATACGACGTTGATCTGGGCTCCGCGCGCAAAGCGGTCGCTGACGCCAAATTTATGCTTGATCAGGCTGAGGACGCAGTGTCGGACTTTGCCGATATGCACGGCGAGAGCTTCGCGGCGGCATTGGCCCGGCGCTCCACCGCCCGCACCACCTTGAATGACGCGCGAGATGCGGTCACCGATTTTCTGCCCCTGCACGACGAAGCGGTCGCGCGGCTAGAGTCTCGGATAGCCAACGTGGAAACCCTGCTGGATAACGCGCTCGATGACCTGAGGGACTTCGATGTTGACCACGAACAGCAAATCGCCTCGGCCCGCGTTCAATTGGCTGCGGCAGAATCCAGGCTCGAGACGGCACAAGACGCTTTTGATGAATTCCACGTCATGGTCATCGACGGACGGTTCCATAGTCTGCAGGATGGTCAAACCTTCGACGTCGTGCGTTTCGAAGCGCTGCAGGCGGCCGTAGATTCGGCCAAGCGCGATGTCGGGCACTGGGAGACCGAACTGTCCGATTTGGAAGCGGGTCCCAAGGAGGTCGACCGCACTGGAGCGCAAGCGACAGTCGCCAGACTACAATCAGAATTGGGAAGGCTTAATCGACAGTTACGTGATGAATTAGTGGGTCCGGATCAAACCGAACTCGACCGCCTTGAGGCCAACGTGCTGGTTGCTCAGGAATCACTGGACCGGGCGGAGCGCGATTTGGCCGAATTGGAGCAAGGCATCGACCAGCTTAAGCTCGCGAGCCTGGAAGCCGGCGCGCAAAGCGCTCGCCTGTCACTGGAGGCTGCTGAATCCAAGCTGGCTCGCCTTGAAGAGGGTATCGACCAAGCTGTCCTGGCAGACCTGAATCAACAAATCGTGACCGCCCGCGAGGCTAGGGACGAATTGGCGGCGGGGCCGGACGCCGCGGCAGTTGCTTTGGCCCGGGCCAATCTCGCCAACGCCAAATTAGATCACAATGAAATCGCGGAGGACTTGGAGCGCTCGTACCTAAGCGCGCCGTTTGCGGGATTGGTGCGCCTCGTTACGGTCAAACCAGAGGACGTAATTACCGTCGATGCTCGCGTCATTCAGCTGGTTGATCCGACCGACGTCTCCGTACGCGGGTTGGTTGAAGCAAACAACGTGGAGCGCATAGAGGTTGGGACGACTGGCTCAGTGACATTGGCCGCCCTGCCTGATGTCGAGTTGGATGCCCAGGTGATCGAGATATCACCCAACGCCAAAACCGAGCGGGGCGTGATCAGTTTTCCGGTGGAGTTCGCCATCGTAATCCCATCCGGAGTCACGATTCCTCCCAATCCGGGGTTGGTCACCACCACCGTGCGGCCTTGATCCTTTGAGCCCCGCCTGTTGGTTGGACGGAGCGACAGGTCAAAGTCTGCTTGAACAGACGGCTTTTGGATCGACCCTTGCACCCGGGATTGCCTCCCGGTTGGGACCGCTGGGTGATCGTGCCGGAGGCGCGAGCGCTTGCTTGACATCGGGCGCGATTGCCGCATATTCTTTGCCGTACCGAAATTCCCATTTTTGATCGCTTTCCCGGCAATTGTGCCGGGAAATCCGCATCGTGTGAGGAGAAATATGGTAAAGCAGGGTGTGGTTCCGGACGAATTGACCAAGCCGTTTTTTGACGCCGCCAATGAGGAGCGACTGGTCATACAGAATTGCACCGCATGTGACCGGTTGCACTTCCCGCCTCGCGCTGCATGTGACCGGTGCGGGTCTGGGGACAACATCGAATGGAAGCAAATCAGTGGCCGGGGGAAAATATACAACTACGGCGTGGTTTATGACTGCCCGGTAGCTTCCTTGAAGGAAGACCTTCCCTTCAACTTGGCCGCGATTATGCTGGACGAAGATCCCGGCCTGCTTATGTATTCCCATCTACCTGGAACGCCTCCTGACGAGGTACCGGTGGGCGCAGCCGTGCAGGTGATTTTTGAGGCTACGGCCAACGGCCAAAAGGTGCCTGAGTGGCAAATTGTAGGCTGAAGACGACGACACGTTCCTCAAGCGCGTCCCGTTTCGCGCCTATTCACCAGGCCCCCTATCACGATAGCAAGGAGTTGGATATGACGACCCAAATGGCTCCGGAATCGATGTACCGTTCCACAGAAGGTTTGGGGATTTGGGAACACCGGGGAAAGGTCGCGGCTGTTGGTATCGGACACTCCCCAACGGCACGTCGCTGGGATGGCAGGGCGGAAACCTCCGTTGGAGCGCTGAGCATTCTTGCCTTGCGCAAAGCCATAGCCGACGCCGGAGTTGCACCGGACCAGGTGGATGGCCTCGTCTTGGTTCCGGTTACTACCACGGGTGCTCACTGGCCCGAGGACCAGCCGGTACCGATGGACGTTGTCAACGCGTTCAATCCCACCGATGACCTGTTGGACGGCGTCGGGCAGTTGAGCGCAGAATGGATCATCAAGAACATGCCCGAACTGACGAATGTCAAGTTCACCATGTATGCCCCAGGTTGCATGTCTGCGGCAATCGTGGTTGCCGCGCAGGCCGTAGGCGACGGCCTCGCCAGCAACTGCTTGGTTCTCAAAGGCTGGCACAATCTGGAAGGCCGCTACAATCACGGTGGCATCAGCGCTGCCGACGAGGTTCCCGGCAGTTTCGCGATCAATCCCGGCCGTACCCTATGGGGTGCTCCCGGCTGTTACGGCACAGCTTTACAATTTGCGCAGTATTGCACCAAGTACGGCAAACACCATGACATGATGGCGCCGTTTATGCAGAACTCTAGGCGCAACGGCCTGCTCTTCCCCGAAGGATATTGGGCGCAGCACCGCCCCGAGCAATTGACCCCTGAGGACTACCTTTCCTCACGATGGATTGCCAAGCCGGCCAACTTGTTCGACAACGATATTCCGATCATGGTCGCTGCAGCCTATCTGTTCACCACCGCAGACCGGGCACAGGACATGGCTCAAAAGCCCGTGTACATCCTGAACCACGCTTCCAGCCGCGGGGTAGCCCGCAGCATTACGCCGACCCTGGAAGAGGTCGAGGCTGAGACCGCGTCGACGGGCCGAAAGATTTACGAGGGTGCTGGCATCACGGCGGACGACCTCTCCTTTGAGAATATGTACGACGGGTTCGCGCAGTTCCACCAGTTTCACATCGAAGGAC
>JAJEIA010000129.1 GCA_022823505.1 Dehalococcoidia bacterium | reverse complement strand
CCCACCCTGGGCTGCCGTAACACCGACTGCCCCTTGTTTCCGCCGGCACGGCTGGCCTGACGCCGACGGGGGGGGTTTCCCGGGAAACGCCCTCACAATCTGCAGCGTGCCCACCACTTCTGCCACCCCGCAACCTGGGGTGAAAGCGTAAACATAGACCCCTCTTTTGTGCCCGCGGGAACCCGGATGCCCAAGAGGCACGAGTTTGCAGAAAGGCGAACATCGATGCTCACGCATGAGCCAAACGCACATAAAGGGGTGGCTGATTACGTTCTTCGCGCCGAACTCGCTGGCGTGCCCTGCCTGGCGGGATTCCCATGGGGGTACGTGTTTGCGATCCGCGCGGATCGGTTCCTCAAGAATGGCTTGCGCAGCAGATCAGGGGTGCAGAATTGCGCAACCCCCGCCAGAATCGGCCTGCCATCGCCTGTTTGTTCCCCTGATCGTGTGGGGGCAACACGCCCGGAAACCCCATCGGGGGTATACGTTTACGATTTTTACAGCGTCTGCTCACGAATGGGGCAAGCACGGAAAGAGGGGTATGCGTTCGTGGTTTTTGGGCGCGGGCCGGCGGGCCCGCGCCGCCAGGGGGTTACAAGGAAACCGGTAAAGAGGGTCAAAACCGTTCAGCGAGGCCGGAAGGTTGGAACGGGTCAGGGATAGCGCCAGATGTCGCCGTCAGACTTGCGGAGCCGGTGGAGGGTGGTGGTGCGCATGTTCAGACCTCTGCCTACCCGGAGAAAGGCTGCCTCCGCGGCGTCGGTGCCCAGTACCATCGCGAACCGGATGTTGCTGCCCGTGTGCTGAAGGACCAAGCGATAGGGCGACACTTTGCGCGTGGCGGTTGAATCGTGACGGGCCGCGAGTTCAACCTCGATCCGCCAGAATTCCTTCCTGCCATCTGCTCCAGGCCAGGGCGCATATGCATCCGGCGCGACCTGGGTGCGATCGGGCAGATTCAGCACCGCGCGGCGACCATGGGACGCGTCTTCGACGGTTAGCGGGTCGGCCAGGATGGTGTCGATGACCGCACGATCATGCTTTTGCTGTCTTCGTCGATGGACACCGTCCTCCCGGAGGTACACGTCGAGAGCGCCGTAGATACTATGATGGGAGATCCGATCCATGCGGGCGGCGGCCAGCATTCCCGGCCGCCCCAGGTACCAGCTTCCGTCCAGTTCGACCAGGATCCCGGGCTTGGCCAGCTTTTTGAGCCGATCGCTGACGTGTCGGTGCGAGTCGCGAAAGCGCCGGGTCAGTTGCCCGATGGAACCGCCCGGCCACTGGGCGACGAACTGGAACAGGTTGTACTGTGGCTTGCCGTTGAGTGCGGACACGACGGGGTCGGTCTCCACCCAGCCGCGGATGTTCTCGGGAGCGCCCAGTTCGTTGACAGTGGCGTCTTCGCGGTACGGCCGTGTGAAATCCTGCGGCCGCATGGGTTTCAACAGCCTGCCCTTGGCCGTGACGACCATGACGTGGTCACCCGTCCACACACCCGACGCGAGCGCGCCGGCGATGAAGTCCTGGCCCACCAGCACCACGGCGGCCGGCGAAAGCGGAGTTCCGGACTGCGGATCGGTCGCGATCCTTTCCCGTCCACGCGCGGCTTTGTCTCTCAGCAGCGGTCCGGTGGTCATGGCCCCCACCCAGATCCACGGTACCCAGGCCCCGTGCTCGTACGTCATGATGGCGTGGATGTCGGAATCACGCTGCCATTGGAAGCGCTGCAGCGCCAGGTCGTGGGGGAAGGTCAGCGGTTCCTCGTCCGGGTTCGGTGTGCGGTAGATGGGGGCGGTCCTACGCTGCTTGTCCAGGCTCCACAGGCGAGCGGCCATGCTGTAGCGCGCCTCGAGCATGGGCAGGCGTTGGATCAGAAATCTCAGGCCCCGTTCGGACACCTGCCACTCGATGGCGTACCCGAGCCGCGTGACGGCGTGGTGGACGCCGCTGGTGGTCAGAAACCAGCGGTCCACCTGGTCGACGGTCATTCCCAGGGCTACGCTGGAGACCAGGCCCTGGTCGTACATGCGCAGCATGACGCTCCTGCACCGGTGGTAGGACAGGCCTGACACCTCGGCGAGTTCTGGCAAAGCCAGCAGGGGCATCATCCAAAGCCATTCGATGATGAGACGGATGTCTTCTTCCAGTTGCACCGTCCGTTTGAACATTGCCATGATGGTTCCTCCAATGCGTGTCGTCGGATCTTTGGAGGCCATGGTGAGGAATCCCCGGGGTTGGCTTCGGCGCGCCGGACCGCGGGTCGCCTCATCACCGAGGTTTCGGCCGGCTAACATATGCGGCGCGTTCCTGCCGCTGCGGTCATGGGCAGAACCAGCGTGGCGATCAGCGGGGGACCGTCACCCCATCGTCACCGTCTGCCTACAGCTCCTCTCTGAGACGGCTGATCACCAGCTCCACGCTGTCCATGCCGGCATCCAGCGTTTCAGCAACGGATGGGCTCTGATCCGCGCCGGCCCCGGAACTCAGCAGATGGTCGAAGTAGGCATCCACCGGAAAATCCAATTGCCGGCAGTTCCGGCCTCCGGCAACGGCAAGGAGCACCTGCCCATACCGCAGCTCATGGCCGACCCTTTCCACCGCGCTGGGAACCCCTTCGTACATTTGCAACGGCGGTGTCGACAAATCCGGCCGGAGAGCGATCGGCCACTCGCCGGTCCACCGGGCGTGGGCCTTCAGGCACGATTGGCGCTTGTCCTGATTGCAGAGGTCCCGGAGCATGCCCAATCCCGCGCCGACCCGGTTGCCGTTGTTGAGAAGCTGAAGCTGCCGAAACCGGCGGGGCGGCTGCACGCTCTCGATGTACTCCCGGGCGGCGGTACCGACCCCGCACAGCTGGACGTCCATTCGCCCGGGGTCTCGACGGCTGCGGATGGGAAACTCGTTGTGCCGGCCCGGACACACGCCGTCACCGTGTCGGCCGTTGCACATAGCGTGGGCGGCGGCCAACTGCCACACCAGCTGGTCCAGGGCCGAGCGTAGGTTGTGGGCGAATTCCCCCACCCGCACCAACCACCGGACGGGAAGCGCCGCCTCACCGCCCCGATAGACCCACACTCGGCGATCACCACACTGCTCCGGCAGGATCAGCCGGGACCGCTCCCGGCAGAAATGCGCCGCCTCTCCCTTGAGACCGCGCAACTGGCCGCGGGCGCGCTCTACCTTGGCGTCCACGGCCTCCAGATCTTTCATCTTTCACTCCCGTTCATTTTGTTCACATCCAAAGGGGTGCGCTCGGGCACGGCTCATGCCTATGCCCGGGCGCACCCGTGACCTACTGGCCCTGCACGGTGATCAGCGGGGAAGCATCCTCGTCGTCACCGTTCCCTGCTGTGTCGCCATGTTGTCAGCAGCACGACGTTTGAGCCCTTTGCGTTTCACCTCCTTGCTGTCACATTCGCGTCGTGGATGGCAATCTCTCTGCGGTGCAAGCCTCACGTCCGTGACCCTCCCTGTAAGGTCTCCATCGTCGACATCCGGGCTTCACCGTCTTGGTCTCCTCTCCACAATCTTTCATGTCTTACGAGGAGCCCGCCTTCTCGCTTCGGGAGCTTTCCGCCTCCGCCTTGCATCGCCCCAAAAAGGCTTGATTACCGCCGTCTCAAAAAACGGCATGTACCTGAATATCATCGTGAATCGTGGTCCTAGTGATGTTCCAGTCGTCAAAATCTAAGTAGGGCGGGACGCGGGCCGAAAATCAACGGCTATATAATTGTTTTTCTTCGTAAAAGTGGGACGTTCTATCACGTAAGGGTCCGACAGGTGGGGGTATGATAAGAGGATTGAGTTGAAAACAAAGGTTTTCGAGGGTCACTCTGGTTTGCCCTTCCAGCCCCATGTTGAGGGGGAAAAACCAGGCTCATGGTCCGGTGAGAAAAGGGGTGAGTCTGGGCAGCCGGGCTTGCTGCCCGGTGGGGCTGTTTCTTGGCGAAGGGGAGGGTGAGATGCGGGCTCGGTCGGGGCTGACCGGGCATTGATCGAGGGCGAGAAGAGGGTTGGATTGGGCGCGAGATCCAGCGTCGGTCGAGGGCGACTGGGTGGCAAGTGTTCAGAGTTGGTGAGCTGAATTGACCCGACTTGGTTTGAGGATGGCTGGCGTTGGGCGTGATGGTTATGTCATATAGCTGGGATGGACGGGGAGATTGATCTGAGGACGGCTGACCGGGATGTGCTCATTGGCGTCATCATCCGGCAGCAGGCCATCATTGAACAGCTGGAGAAACGGATCGCCCAGCTGGAAGGCCGGGCCAAATCGGGCAACTCCGGCCGTATGCCCGGCCTGAAGCCCAAAGGTGACCGGAAACCGGACCAACCCAGGAAGCCGCGCCAGCGTCGGTCCCACGGCTTCGCCCGGGCCAGGATGATGCCTGACCAGCGGGTGGAACACGCGGTGGAGCAGTGTCCCGACTGCGGAACCGGTCTGGCCGGGGGTTGGGTACATCGTACGCGGGAGGTCATTGACCTGCCCCAGGCGCCGGTGCAGGTAACCGAGCACGTCTATATCGCCCGCACCTGCCCCCAGTGTCAGCGCCGCTGTGTGCCAGCGTCGCCGCTGGACGGGGTGGTGCTGGGCCAGCAACGCCTGGGGATCAACCTGGTTAGCCTGATTGCCGCCCTGCGGGAGGAGGCTCGGCTGCCCTGGCGCACCATCCAGTGGTACCTGGACACCGTGCATGGGCTGCGCCTCAGCCTGGGGTGTCATTTGCCGCGGTCTTTGACCCAGTAAACCACGAAAATATGTTGCTGTTCTACGATTCCGTCATCGGTTAACTGGTCAGCGAAAATGTCCTGATGAAGGACGTCACGTTGAGCCAAAAAGAACAAGCCAGACTCTCCGTGCTCAACTCCGTTCTGGAATACCAGGTCCCCATCGCCGATGCCGCTGAGCTGTTGGGCGTGTCCCAGCGCCATGCGCGCCGGATGCTGGCCGCCTACCGCGAGCGTGGCGCCGCCGCGGTGGCCCACGGCAACCGGGGCCGCCGTCCCCACAACGCCACTTCGCCCGGCGAGGCTGCCGCGGTGGTGCAACTGGCGACGGAGCGCTACGAGGGCGCCAACCACACCCACCTCACCGAGTTGCTCAGCGCGCGAGAAGGTATTGACCTGAGCCGGCCCACGGTGCGGCGCATTCTCACCAGGGCGGGCATCGGCAGTCCCCGCAGCCGGCGCTCACCGCAACACCGTTTCCGTCGCCAGCGGATGCCCCAGGCTGGGATGCTGGTGCAACTGGACGGCAGTCATCATGCTTGGTTGGAGGACCGAGGCCCCAAATTCGCCCTGCTGCTGGCCGTGGACGATGCCACCAGCGCCGTGGTCAACGCCGTGTTTTGCATCAGCGAGACCACCGCTGGGTACTTCACGCTGCTGGAGGGCCTGATTGAGGGTTGGGGCATTCCCCTGGCGCTGTACAGCGACCGACACGCCGTGTTCAAGCACAATGCCCGTAAGCCGGAGACCGCAGCAGAAGCCACCCAGTTCACACGCTCATTGCAGGAACTGGGGATCCGGCAGATCTTCGCCCGCTCGCCGCAGGCCAAGGGCCGTGTGGAGCGCGCGGCCGGGACCTTCCAGGACCGGCTGGTAACCGAACTGCGCCTGGCCGACGCTCGGACCATCGACCAGGCCACGACGGTGCTGCAGGACTTCCTGCCCCGCTACAACGCCCGCTTCGCCGTCCAGCCCGAGCATTCCGCACCCGCCTATCGCCCGTCGGCTCCCGACCTCTGTCTCTCCGAGATCCTGTGCTTCAAGGACACCCGCAAGGTGGGACGGGACAACACGGTGAAGTACAACTGGCGGGTACTGCAACTGCTGCCCGATCAGGAACGCACCAGCTACGCCGGACTGCGGGTGGAAGTGCTGGAACGGCCTGACGGAGAGCTGATCGTCAGGTACGAAGGCCGTCGCGTGGCCACCCAGGAACCACCGCCGCGCATGGGCGCCCTGTGGGCGGGCGTCACCGCTTGGTCCCCTGGTCCCGAGCTCAAGCGCATCGTCAGCAGCGTGGGGGATCACCACATCAGCAGGTCCCAGCAGCGCCGTCTGGCCGTCCTGGAACCGGTGCGTCGGGCCGAGCCAGCTCTCAAACCTGTCGCCGGCAAGGACGCCGTCGCGAAGGACACCGCCAGCAAGGCAACGAACCCGTGGGAGCGTACGCCCACGGCCACCCAACTGGCCAGGTGGAAGGCGATCCGGAAGGGTCGCCTGAAAGGGCTGTCCCTGCGGGCCATCTCCCGGGAACTGGGCATATCCCGCGTGACTGTACGCAAGTACGCTGTAAAACGCCACGAACTATGTACCAGTGATCTGCGAAATCGCCACGAACTATAG
>JAJEIA010000060.1 GCA_022823505.1 Dehalococcoidia bacterium | reverse complement strand
CGGCGCCACCAATCAACGCCGCGGCCATGGCGTTGGCAGAAATGGACTCACCGATGCCAACCCCGATCGCCAAATTCAACGCAGCCGATATTAGAGCGCCGATGCAGGACGCCAATATCACGCAACTGACCATCACCGTCGCATTGTCGATATCGGCCACGTCCTCGGGCAATGCCCTGCGGAAGTCCTCTCCCCATAGAAACGTAAATGCCACCAAAGAAGCGACGACTACGGCCAGCAGGACCAGGATCAAGCCGATTCCGGTTTCCAAAAAGCCGGCGCTGACCCAGTTTCGGAATTCTCCACTCTGACTGCTGGCCACGAAAAAGAAGCCGACAAACGCCAAGCCCAGAAGGAGTAGCATACCGGGCGTAATCCTTTGATAACGTCCTTCGTTCCTGAACAAATACGCAATTACCAGCAGCGAGGCGATAGGCCAGGTTTCGAATATGACCGACGCCACTGAGACGTCGATGAAACGCGTGGACAACGCAAACATGCCGTAATCAAACCGATGGATGACAGTGAGCAGCATCGAATAATTGAAGATTTTCCGCCATACGATCGACAGGACAGATAACCTGAACAGGACCCTCCGGAAAAAAATCCACAGGAAGACCGCTTGGCCGATCCCCACGCCGAGGGTCAGACCGGCGTTGAAAAGGAACGGGCTGGACGCTCCGTCAATCAGGGATACCACCAGCGGTATGACGGAGTAGCCGACCACTGCTATGAGCATGTAGCCAACAGCCAGGCCGTTGCGCCTCTTGTTGCCTGAATGCACCATTTCCTAGACCCTCAGATGCGCAGGATCATGCCCAATTGTGGATTCCGGCGGGTGTCGCTTGAAACAGGACGATCATTGCCTCTGCCGAGGCTTGGGGCTATATTGATCGGCACTCGGATTGGCGCACGGGAGGAAGGCAAGATGGCTTTTGCAGAAATTAACGGCTACCGGATGCACTACCAGGTGTTCGGGGGAGACGCCGCGCCGGCGTTGGCGCTGATCCACGGTGGGTTGGGCGGCGGCGATGGGAGCAAGGATACCATCAGCCGGCAGGCGGCCGAACTTTCCGAAGGGTACCGTTGCGTGTTCTATGACCGCCGGGCGTGTGGCGAGTCGGACACGCCGGAGGGCGGCTACGACATGGCCAATTGCGCCCGGGACCTGCGGGAACTGCTGGCACACATTGGGATCAGCAAGGCCCACATCCTGGGATCCTCAGCCGGAGGACCCATCGCGATGCAGTTCGCGCTGGACTATCCGGAAATGACGGACGCGCTGATCCTCATCAACACGATGAGCTATTCGCAAGAAGCGCAGCGTGAGGTCCGCCGGCAGGAGCTGAGCCGGCTCAAGGAGCGGATCGCAGCGGTGGGACGTTCCGCGGCGGTGGAACAGGCATTGACGGACCGCTTTCCGCAGATGGCGGCGGATGACCCGGAGCGGTTCGCCCGGATAGCGGCGGAGAACCTGGCGCGGATCGACGGGATTGCCGCGACGCAGCAGGCATACCTAGACATCGGGGATTCGCTGGAATCACGGATCGGCGAGCTGAGCATGCCGACGCTGGTGGTCCACGGAGACGCCGACACCCGCATTCCGGTGGAGTGCGGCCATAGCGTGGCCGCGGGGATCAGCGGCTCCGAGCTGCACATCATCCCCGGGGCGGAACACGGCCTGATGACCAACGAGGCCGCCGGAGAGACCCAACGGATCATCCTGGACTTCCTGGGGCGTACGGCGGCAGCGGATCGGGAGCAGGCGGTGAAGGCGCGGTGAGCGATTACGAGTGGGACGAGCATAAGAGGCAGGAGAACGTCGATAAGCACGACATCGACTTTACCGCGATCTACAACTTTGAATGGGATACCGCCGTGTATAATTCAAACGATGCGCACGGCGAAGAACGCTTGGTGGCCACCAGCTACGTCGGAATGCGCCTGCACACTGTTGTATATACATTGCGTGAGGGTAGGAAGCGCATCATCAGCCTGCGTATAGCCAGTAACAGAGAAAGGAGGGAGTATGCCGAAGCTTAAGCCCGGGGACGTTCCTCTGACTGACGAAGAAGAAGCGGCTGTCCAAGCCGGCATCGCCGCTGATCCGGATAACCCGGAGTTAGGCCCGGAGTTCTGGGCTACTGCCAAACGCATCTGGGAACTTCCCCGGGAGATGGCTTGGCTGCGCCGAAAGCAAGAGCGGGAGCAGCAAGCCAGAGCCAAGGAGGCTTACGGAATGAGCACCGTTGGAATTGACCACATCGCGATGCCCACCGCCGACGCGGAACAGCTGATGGCGTTCTATAAGAAGCTGGGTTTCGCCATCAACGACGAGGAGGCGTGGCGGGCCGGGACGGCCACCATCTTCTCCATCCAGGTGGGCGACTCGAAGATCAACGTGCACCCTGAGGGGCACCTGGCGGACTACCGCGGGCCCACGGCCGTGCCCGGGTGCACCGACATTTGCTTCGTCTGGGACGGGACGGTGGAAGAGTGCCAGCAGATGTTGGCCGACGCTGGCGTTGACGTGATTCGAGGACCTGGTCCACGGAAAGGCGCGCGCCAGCGGGGCGTACTGCCGGCGGTGAGCCTGTACGCCCGTGACCCGGATAACAACCTGCTGGAATGGATGATTTACCAGTAGGCATCAGACCGAATGAGCGACCGGGGCGAATGATCATTCGCCCCTACGCATGGCAAGAACGCGGGCCAGCTGCGCACGCCGTCGAACGAGCGCCGGCAACGGACATCAGTCCGAGAAAAGGAGAAGATCATGACGCGAATGCTGGGCAAGCACGCCCTGGCGCAGATGTTGGTGGCAGAGGGCGTCGAGTACATATTCGGCAACCCCGGAACCAGCGAGACGCCGTTCCTGGACGGCCTGCAGGACTTCCCGCAATTGCAGTACATACAGGCGTTGCAGGAGGGGACGGCGGTGGGGATGGCCGACGGCTACGCCCGGGCCACCGGCAAGCCGGCGTTCGCGAACATCCACATCGCGGGAGGGCTGGCCAACGGGATCAGCGGCCTTTACAACGCGTTCCGGGGCGGCACGCCGCTGGTGCTGACGGCGGGCAACTCGGACACGAGGATGCTGATCAGCGAGCCGGTGCTCTCGGGCGACCTGGTGGAGATGACCGAGCAATACACCAAGTGGAGCGTCGAGATCCGCCACGCTTCGGACATTCCGGTGGCGATCCGGCGGGCGTTCAAAGAGGCGAAGACGCCGCCCACCGGGCCGGTGTTCGTTTCATTCCCCTGGGACACGCTGGACGAAGAGGTCGATTTTGAGCCCGTGGCATCGTCGGAGGGATATTTCCGGATCCGGCCCGACGCGGCGGCGGTGGACCGGGCGACGGAGTTGCTGGCCGGCGCGGAGAACCCGGTGATAGTCGTCGGTGACCGGGTGGCGCAGTCGAATGCGGTGGAGCAGGTGGTTCGGGTCGCCGAGCAGACCGGAGCGCGGGTTGTCGCCACATCGTACTCGGAGGTGAACTTCCCCACCTCGCATCCGCAGTGGGGCGGGATGCTGAACCTGAACAGTCCGGCCGCGGCGTGGCAGTTCCAGAACGCCGACGTGGTGCTGGCAGTGGGCACGGACGTGTTCGCGTCGTTCCTGTACGTGGATGTGCCGTTCCTGAACCCGGACACCAGGCTGATTCACATGGACAGCAACTACTGGGAGATCGAGAAGAGCTACCCGACCGAGGTGGGTATCATGGCCGACCCGGCGGCGGGCATGGCTGACCTGGCGGCGTCGCTGGACGCGAACCTGAGCGGCGGGCAGCGTGAGGCAGCGGCGACGCGGGCGGCCACCCTGGCGGCGGCGCGGGAACGGGACGCGGAGCGATACCAGGAACGGATCGCGGCGACGTGGAACAACTCGCCGATGCCGGTGGAACGGATGATGCACGAGCTGGCGGCCGCGGTGCCACCCGATACCATCATCGCCGACGAAGCGGTCACGTCGCGGCCCGCGGTGAACCGGGCGTTTGATTTCGAGAAGCCCGGCGACATCTACGGGATCCGCGGCGGCGCGCTGGGTTGGGCCATGCCGGGCGCGTTGGGGGTGAAGCTGGCGCATCCGGACCGTCCGGTGCTGGCGGTGGTGGGCGACGGCGCGTCAATGTACACGGTGCAGGCACTTTGGACCGCCAGCCGGTACAACATTCCGGTGGTCTACGCCATCTGCAACAACCAGGCGTACCGCATCCTCAAGGTGAACATGGAGGTATACCTGCGGGACATGCTGGACGACCGGGAGCGCGCCAGCGACTACGTGGGGATGGACTTCGCGAACCGCCTGGACCTGGCGATGATGGCGCAGGCCATGGGCGTCCACGGGGAGCGGGTCGACGATCCGACGGAAATTGGGCCGGCGATCCAGCGCGCTTTCGAGAGCGGAAAGCCGGCGTTGCTGGACATCACGATCAGCGGGGCGCTGTAACCTGCGCCGCCAATCGCAAGTAACAGAACAGGGCGGGTTCGCGGACCCGCCCTTCCGTTTTCGCCCTATCGCTCGATAGCGGTGATCAAGCCTCGGGCCGTTCGGCCATGGCCAGCACTTCGGCCCATTGCTCCGGGGTGACCGGTTGGATGGAGAGGCGCTGGCCGCGCTTGATGACCTGCATGTCGGCCAAGGCGGGGTTGGCCTTGAGTTCGTTGAGGCTAATGAAGCGGGGGAGGCGTGTCTCAGCCTTTATGTCAACCATCAGCCAAGTCGGGTTGGCCGGATCGGATTTGGGATCGTAGTAGCGGGAGGCGGGATCCCAAGCGGTGTCGTCCGGGTAGGCTTCACCGACAATACGAGCGGTGCCGATGACCCCAGGGGGCTTGGCGTTGCTGTGGTAGAAGAGGATATAGTCGCCGACGCGCATGTCGTCACGCATGAAGTTGCGCGCCTGGTAATTTCGGACGCCGTCCCACTCGGCCGTCTGGTTCTCCTCGGCCACGAGATCGTCGTAGGAAAAGGAAGAGGGTTCGGACTTGAAGAGCCAGTAACGGGGTTCGGGCATTGCGGGCTCCGGTTTACATCGATGGACAGGATGTTCAGGATTTGGTCTAAACGGCGTCCGTACCATGCTCGCCGGTACGGATGCGGATAGCGTCGCCCACGGGGTAGATGAAGATTTTGCCGTCGCCGGGGGCGCCGGTGATGGCGTTGGTGCGGATCACGTCCACCGCCTTGTCGGTATCTTCATCGTTCACCACGACCTCCACCTTGACCTTGGGCAGCATGTCAATGCGGTAGGTCCCGAGACCGCGGGCCGCGGTCACTTCCACACCACCCTGGTTGCCTCGGCCTGAAACCTGGCTCGCCGTGAGGCCCACTATGCCGGCTTCGCTGAGGGCATCCTTGACGACGTCGAGACGTTCCGGTCGGAAAATAGCTTCGATCTTATTCATTGGGTTTGCACCTCGCTGGACTCAATTGTAATCGTTATGTCGCCTTATGTGCACGTGGTTGACGAGTTCGCGCCCAGGCTCCCAAACAGTGCACCTCGCCGCAACCCAACAAGCCTGATCCGGTGGCCGTCGCAACGGAGCGCTGGCTATCTCCGGATCTGGATGCCGGCAGCTTCCCGGTCGAAACAGCCCGAAACCAGGTCCTCCCGTTCCTGGCGCAGGACGTCTTTTCTGACCCTGAGGCTGGGCGTCCGGGGAAGTTCGTCGCGGATTTCGATGTAGCGGGGAACCTTGAAGTAGGCGAGGCGGTCGGCGCACCAGTAGATGACATCCTCGGGCTGCGGCGACGCACCGGGCCGTGGCGTGATATAGGCCTTGACCTCATCCTCGCCCAGATCCGAGGGGACCGCGATGATGGCGCAATCGAGGACCTGCTCGTGACTCTTGATCACGTCCTCGACTTCCTGCGAGGATATATTCTCGCCACGGCGGCGGATGACGTCCTTCTTGCGGTCGACGAAGTACAGGTAACCGTCGTCGTCGAGCCAGCCGAGATCGCCGGTGAACAGCCACCCATCACGCAGGGAGGCGCCGGTCTCGGCGTCGTTGCGCCAGTAGCCGGCCATGGTCGCGGGGTTGCGAATGGTGATCTCGCCGGGCTGCCCGTTGGCGACGGGATCGCCAAGGTCGTCGACGATGCGCACGGTGTTTTCAAAGGCGGCATCGGGATGCCGGCGGGGCTGGCCGGAAGAATTGGGACGGCGCTCGCCCCGTATGGCCTCGATGGTGCCGTAGCAGGTCTCGGTCATGCCGAAACCGACGATGATGTCGGTGCCGAATCGCTGCTCGAACTCCGATAGGAACTCGGGAGAAAAGGCGGGCGAGCCATAAAACAGGCGGACGGTGTTGTCGGCATCGTCAGGCCGGGGATCGTTTTTCGCCAGGACGGGCATCATCATGCCGATGAAGTTGACCACGGTGGCGCGGGCGTCACGCACCTGGTCCCAAAATCGCGAGGCGCTGAAACGGTCCCGCACGATCAGGGTGGCGCCGGAGGCCAGGGTGCCCATGGTGCTGTAGTACTGGGCGTTGGCATGGAAGTAGGGCAGGCAGGTGAAGAACCGATCGTCGGGTGTGGCCTGGGTCCAGAGGGCGAAACCCTGTCCGGCCGAGACGTACATCTGATGGGTGACCTGGACGCCCTTGGGGTTGCCGGTGGTGCCCGAGGTGTACTGGAGCATGGAGATGTCGGTGGGCGACACGGGCGGAAGTTCGACGATCTCAGGCGAGGCGGCCAGCTCGTCGGAGTAAGCGGTCCAACCGGAGGGCGGGGCATCGTCACCCACGAAGAGGCGATGGCGGACGCAGGGGGCGATGTCGGCGGCCTGGGTCGCGACGTCGAGCAGGCTCTCATGGGCGACGAGAGCGGAAGCCTCAGCGTTGTTCAGGATGAAGGCCATCTCGTCGCGCCGGTAGGCCGTGTTGATGGTGACGGTGATGCCGCCGATCAACGCCAGGCCGAACCAGGTGTACAGGACCTCGGGAACGTTGGGCAGGAACAGACAAACGCGGTCGCCGTGGCCGATACCCAAATCGCGGAACATGGTGGCCGCGGAGCGACAGCGACGATAGAAATCGGAGTAGGTGATCTGCTGTCCAGCGATCTCGACGAAGATTTTATCCGGATTGGAGCCGACCACGATCTCCAGGAATTCACCGAGGGATTTTTCCCACGACTGTCGCCCGGGCAAAGACTCCAGGCCGAGGATGCTGCTCATAGATACCCCGGGGTCGGACGGCCGCTAACCTGCAGCCGGCGACGGATTACGTAGGCGTCACGCTATCACGCGAGTTTGGGACGGTCAAGCCAGCGAACGGACTCGGACGCGTGCGGAGCCTCGCCGGGCCCGGCCACGGCAAGGGAACGCGCGGGGCTGCCGTTGGCGACGATGAGCTCGGGTGTGGTCAGAACATGGGTATCAGCCTTCAGATCGTCGTGCGTGCTAAAATTGGCCTGTTCTCGCGTGAGCAAACCACGTTAAATCGTACTGAAAGGGTGTGCGAATTGCAGATCACCGGCAGGGGCGTTTGGATCGCCTTGACCTCCGCAATATTCTGGGCGGCTTCGCTGGCAGCAATGCTCGCCGGCGGTTATGTGGTGGCGGTGGGCACGCCGTGCCTGTGTGCGGACGTGAACGGCTTCATGCTGGGCGGTGGCCTGGTAATAATCCTCATCAGCGCCGCGATGTTGCTCTGGTCGCGTGAGCTGGCGCGCCTGGCAGTCGACAGGTTGACCAGACTGGCAACCCAGCAGAAATAGCCGCTGCCCAAAGCCATCCGGGTGGGTGCAGTCCTGGGTCATCCTTGGGCAGGATGGATTGACGCGACTTCCACGGGTGGCGCGCTATCGCCAAGCGCGTCCCAGCGCGAGGCACGGTCATAACGGCCTCACCCGCCTCCCGCTCCGAGCCGACTCCGGGCTACAGTTGGCGCAACTTGGGATCCAGCCGGTCCCGGAGCCAGTCGCCAAACACGTTGAACGCGATCACGACCATGGTTATCGCGACGCCGGGTATGATGGAAATCCACCACGCCGTGGCGACTTTCGCACGGCCGTCAGCGACCATCTGGCCCCAGGAAGGCGTGGGCGGCGGGATGCCGGCCCCGAGGAAGCTGAGCGATGCTTCGGTCAGGATGACCAGTCCTACGTGCAACGTCAACATGACCATGAAGGAGTTGAAGACGTTGGGCATTATGTGAACGAACATGATCCGGGCGCCGGAGCAGCCGTGGACATGGGCCAGCGCGACAAAGTCGTTGTCTTTAAGTCCCAACACTTCGCCCCGCGTGACCCGGGCAAACCTGGCCCAGAGAATCAAGGTCACGGCAAGGACCACCGTCTGCAGTCCTTGCCCCATGGTAACTGCTAACAACAAGGCGAAGAGGATTGTCGGGAAGGCAAGGGTGGCGTCCACCGCGCGCATGATGAAGGTGTCCGTCTTGCCTCCCGCATAGCCCGACAGCAGGCCGAGGACGCCGCCAATAGCGCCACCGGCCAGAAGGGCAGCGAACGCCACGATCAGGCTAACCCGGGCGCCGTAGATCAAACGGCTGAGGATGTCGCGGCCCAGGATGTCGGTGCCCAGGAGATACTTGGCGTTTCCCTCGGCCTGCCACGCCGGTGGCAGGAGCTTGTCGCGCAGGGACTGCTTGGTTGGCGAATGGGGCGCGATGAGCGGTGCGAATATGGCCGCGAATATCATGACCGCAATGATGATCACTGGTATCCAGGGGAGCCGCTTCAATTCATACCGCAACCGCTCCGGCCGATCGCTCGGCGCCTGCAGCACCTGTACGCTTGGTTCTACCCGGTCGGTGGCCATTTCGCTCCTAGTCGTACCGGATCCTCGGATTGATGTAGGCGTAGAGTATATCGACGATCAGATTGAC
>JAJEIA010000002.1 GCA_022823505.1 Dehalococcoidia bacterium | reverse complement strand
GAAAGGAGGTGATTGACCGGGCAACCACAAACTGATATTGATCAAAATCGCCACGCGCCCAAGGTGGTACATAGTCCTTGGCGATCACTGGCTCAATGTCCGCGGCGTTTCACACACCGTCGTTTCTCGTCCTTTCACCGGATGGTCGACCACCGCGCGGGAACCAAACGGTGCAGGGTGCGTCAAATCGTGCGCCACGGGTCTTCCTCGTTGGTGCGCAGGTGAGTCTCCGTGTCCTACCTCTCCAACCGGGCCTCAAGGCGTCTGCCACGACCAATTGACTTTGCGACCGCACTCCGGACAGTGGGAGAAATCGGAGCCCGGTTCGAACCTGTGGCGGTGTCCGCAGCTACCTTGATAGAGTCCTGGTCGCTGGCAGACTTGACCGGATGTGGGCATGAAGAGCCTCTGCAATTGTGAATGTCAGGTGCCCGTGGACTAAATCAAAGCGCTGCAGGGTAGAACGGAACGAGTACCGAGGTCATGCCCGCCAGTGCGGTGTGTCGGAATTAACGGCTTTCCCGGACTGCTCGAACACGATCCTGTTAAACGCTGGCGGATAGTACAGCATCGTGTCTATGAATTAAATATTGTTATGCCCTTTTATTGTGTGAAACAATATATAATCGCGCACGGCGGCGACGCAGCGGCGGTCATCAGTGGATAGTGGATATATCAAGGAGATGAGCATGGCTCAGCCAGACCAACGGGATCTGGAGATTGTGGCGCTGAAGGAGCGCCTGACGCGTCTGAGCGAGGCGAGCCTTCGCATCAGCGAGAGCCTGGAGTTCGACGCGGTGCTCCAGGGGGCGCTGGATTCCGCCCGATCCCTGACGGGCGCTCGCTACGGGGTGATGACCTTGATGGACGACGAGGGCCAAGTGCAGGACTTCCTGTCCTCCGGGTTAACTGCCCCGGAAGCCGAAGGGCTCTGGCTCCTGCCGGAAGGCCGGCGGATCTTCGCGTCCCTGAGCGGCATCTCGGAGCCGCTGCGCATTCCTGACCTGGTGGAGCATGTCCGGTCGCTAGGGTTTGCCGACTTTAGCATCCCCCTGTCGGTGGGCCGGGTCTTTCCCTTCCTGGCGGCGCCGATGTTCCACCGCGGCGCTAGCATGGGCCACATTTTCGTTGGGGACAAAGATGGCGGGGATGAGTTCACCCGGGCCGACGAGGAAACTCTGGTGATGTTCGCATCCCAGGCGGCACTGGTCATCGCCAACGCCCGCACGTACCGGGACGAGCAGCGGGCCCGGAGCGACCTGGAAACTCTGGTCAACACTTCGCCGGTCGGGGTGGTCGTGTTCGATGCCCAGACGGGTGCGCCGGTCTCTTTCAACCGGGAGGCGATCCGCATCGTGGAGAGCCTGCGGGAGCCGGAGCAATCCCCGGAGGACCTGCTGGAAGTCGTGACCTTCGCGCGTGCCGACGGACGTGAACTCTCCCTGAAGGAGTTTCCCATGGCCGAGCTGCTGAGCACGGGGGAAACCGTTCGCGCAGAGGAGATAGTCTTGCGTGTTCCCGACGGGCGCAGCATCAGCGTCCTGATCAACGCCACGCCGATATACGGTGAGGGCGGCGGCCAGCTGGCATCTTTCGTCGTTACCCTGCAGGACATGACGCCGCTGCAGGAGCTGGAGCGGTTGCGGGCCGAGTTCCTAGCCATGGTGAGTCACGAGCTCAGGGCTCCCCTGGCCGCGGTCAAAGGTTCGGTCACCACGCTGCTTGAGTCTGCCTCCGAGCTTGACCCCGCCGAGATGGCGCAGTTCTTCCGCATCATCCGCGACCAGTCGGACCAGATGCGGTACCTGATCAGTGACCTGCTGGACGTGGCCCGCATCGAGACTGGCACACTGCCGGTGGCGCCAGAGCCCTCGGACGTGCAGCTGTTGGTGGACGAGGCACGCCGGAGGTTCCTGAGCGGTGGCGGCACAGACCGCCTGCAAGTTGAGCTGGCGTCGGACCTGCCCTTGGTGATGGCCGACAAGCGGCGCATTGTCCAGGTATTGACTAACCTGCTCTCCAACGCCGCCGCGTACTCACCTGAGGGGTCGACGATAATGGTGACCGCCATGACGGAGGGAGTTCACCTGGCGGTCTCGGTCACCGATGAGGGCCGGGGTATTCCCGCTGACCAGATGCCGCAACTGTTTCGCAAGTTCTCCCGCGCTCAGGCCACAGAAGTAGGGTCCAGCATAGAAGGGTCGGGCCTGGGGCTCGCCATCTGCAAGGGCATCGTGGAGGCCCACGGCGGCCGCATCTGGGCCGAGAGCGACGGACCGGGCCTGGGAGCCAGGTTCGCCTTTACGTTGCCGACCGTGGCTGAGCCAGAAGCTGCCGCTCCAGTTTTGTCCCAGACGCGTTCCCGGCGGGCGAGCGCGAGCCAGGTGCGCGTACTGGCCGTGGACGACGACCCTCAGGCTCTGAGGTACGTGCGTGACGTTCTCACCAAAGCTGGCTACGCGCCCATCGCCACCGGCGACCCTGCCGACGTGCCACGCCTGATGGAGGAAGAGAAGCCCCACCTGGTCCTGCTGGACCTGATGTTGCCCGGTACCGACGGCGTCACTCTTATGAACGACATCCGCCGGATCTCAGACGTGCCGGTTATCTTCCTGTCGGTTTATGGCCAGGACGACGTCATCGCCCGAGCCTTCGACATGGGAGCGACCGACTACGTGGTCAAGCCGTTCTCGCCCACGGAACTGGGAGCCAGGATCAGAGCATCGCTGCGGAAACGGTTGGAACCCTACCAGGGGGAGGCGTCGGGACCCTTCGCGGTGGAAGACCTGAGCATCGACTTCGCCGAAAGGCGAGCGTCTGTAGCCGGTGAGCCGGTGAATTTGACCGCTACGGAGTACGCGGTGCTCTACCAGCTGGCGGTCAATGCGCCCCGGGTGCTGACCCACAGTGTGCTGCTTCAGCGAGTGTGGGGGCCGGAAAGAGTCGGCGAAGCCTGGCTGGTCCGGGATGTCGTGAAGAGGATCCGCCAGAAACTTGGCGATTCCGCCGGCAGTCCGAAGTACATACTCACCGAACCGCGTGTCGGTTACCGCATGGTGTGTGAGCGCCGGAGGCGAGGGATTTCCAAACCTCTAAACCAAAGCCAAGGTGAAACCCGCATGGTATTGGGATAGGATAGTGGCGGTTGAGATAGCCGGAAGGTATCAGGAAATTGGAGTGAGGGTTGCTGTTGGGTTGGCAACTGTTGCGGATTTAGTAGCTGATAGTGGGTAATCGTTGATGATAGTTGCAGCGGCAACCTCGCGCAGGAGAGACCTTTCCCCCGTCACCCGCCAGCGCGGTTTCGCACGCCGGTTCTGGTAGGATGGAAGCATGGGACGAGATCACAAGTTTCGTGGGGAGCGGCCCACGTTGGGGTCCGCACCAGGTTCGCCGATGGCCACCTACCAGACCCGCATCTGCGATTACAGGGGCATGGAGCGGGTTGACGGCGACGCCGCGTTGTCGGCCTACGCCGAACTGAATGGACGGGTGGAGCGGAAGTTGTTTGCCGAGGTGGCGGCGGACAGGAGTGCGGCATCGCTGAAAAGCGGGTACCTGAAACGGTACGGGATACCGGCGCGGATGTTCAACGCGGTGCGGGTGTCGCTGGAGGGGAAGATCGCGTCGGTCAAGGATCAGCAGAAGCTGCGGGTGGACAGCCTGGGGCGGCGGATTGCTCGGGCCCAGCGGCAGATTGCCGATGCTGCTGAGCATGGACGGTGGGATCAGGTCCACCAGAAACGTCGCCGGTTGGCCAACCGGCGGCATCGTCAGGCCGCGGTGGAAACCGATGTTGCCGACGGGCGAGTAAGATTGTGCTTCGGGACCAAGAGGTTGTGGCGGAAGCAGCATCACCTTGCAGAAAATGGCTACGCCAGCCATCAGGAATGGCTGGCTGACTGGCAGGATGCTCGCAGCGACGAGTTCTTCGTGCTGGGTAGCCGGGACGAGACAGCAGGTTGCCAGTTGTGTGTAGCGAGCGTGGCTGATGATGGGACACTGACCCTGCGGCTTCGGATGCCGGATTGCCTGGCCGGTCAGTACGGCATACACCTGACCATCGAAGGCGTGCGCTTCGCCTACGGCCACGAGCAGGTGTTGGCGGCGCTGGACAGCAACGTCGATTACGCCCGGTATCGGCGTGAGCATGGTGAGAAGGCCGCCCGGTCCACCGGTCTGGGCCAGGCCATCAGCTACCGGTTCAAGCGGGACGACAAAGGCTGGCGGGTATTCGCCACCACCAGCATGATGGACGTGCCGGTGGTTACGGACAAACGGCGCGGCGCCATCGGCGTGGACCTGAACGCCGACCACCTAGCGGTGTGCGAGACCGACGCCTCGGGCAATCCGGTGCGCTCGTTCAGCGTGCCGCTGGTGACCTACGGTAAGTCCCAGCGCCAGGCCGAAGCCATCATCGGCGACGCCGTGGCCAGCGTGGTTGCCTACGCCCGCGAGGCCGGCAAGCCCATCGTCATCGAGAAGCTGGACTTCCGACAGAAGAAAGCCATCCTAGAAGGCGAATCCCGCAAGTACAGCCGGATGCTGTCGTCATTCAGCTACGGCAGGGTCAAGGCGTGCTTCATCTCCCGCGGCCACCGCCAGGGAGTGGAAGTACACCAGGTCAACCCGGCCTTCAGTTCGGTGATCGGTCGGGTGAAGTTCATGGAACGTTACAGGCTCAGCGTCCACCGGGCAGCAGCCTTGGTGCTGGCTCGTCGTTTGCTCGGCTGTTCCGAGCGCGTCCCCCGCCGGAGGGTGGCACCCATCGGCAATGGCGTCTGTGTCGCCTTCACCGTACCCGTGAGGAAGCGAGTGAAGCACGTGTGGACGTACTGGGGTGCGGTTGCGGGACAGTTGAGACCGGTGCTTGCAGCATAACACCGGCTGGGGAAGCGGAGACGTAGACCCAATCCGGTTCAGGCTGCCTCGCGGGCTGAGGCCCGCGGGGTTGCTTGAACGGGGATCAGCTCGGTGTCCCCGGGTGAGAGTCCCGGGCCGTAGTCGTCTTGCACTGTTGGGGCGGCGGTCCGCGTAAGGCGGATCTTCACGAATGGCTGGCGGCAGTTTGTAACTAAAGCCAACCATTTTTACAACGGTGGTCCCAAGGCATTGGTTTTTGAACAGAGTGGTGGTTCCCCCCGCTGGACGTGGGGCAGCGGGCCGAGTTGAAGGCGGCGGTGCAGGAATTGCCGTCGCAGGCCGGCATTGACCTATCCAACTGGAATAGGTTTCACTTTGGCTTCAGTTCAGTCAAGCATCAACAGACAGGGAAAGAGATTTGGTTCGCTCAAGGCTAATATGTGAACTGGCTGGCCGGGCACTCTCGTTCGCCAGGATCACGGCCCGAGCGCCTTCCCCCATGCCGTTTCCGTAACTCTCCTCTAATCCTATTCGCAGTAGCGCGCGTGGTCAGCCCTGATCTCCACCATCGTGACCTCCCCTCGCTCCAGTTGAGCACGCAACCGTGCCTCCATCGCCTCGGCGCCCAGCGGCACCGCCCCAAGCGCCCAACGACGGCAACCCATCAGGGGCACCCCGCACCATCGGCCAGCTGGTGCGACATCCTCTCCTCGAACATTTGGGACTTTGCCGCAGCAGCGAACTCAGGATCGACGAAGTAGGTCTGCAGCGGGCTGTTGGCTGCCACCGGCCGCCGCAGCGCCAGACCCCGTTCCCGCTGGAACCTCCGCAGCGCGTGGCCCATCCGCATCAGGAGAGCGCGCAGCTCCCCTGGCGTCAACTCCGTGCGCTGGCACAGGGTACTCCGGTGGATGCCCACCGCGCCAGCCCGCCAGACGTGTTGTGCCATCCGCCGGGCCACCGGATCCAGCCCAGCCAGGAATTCGCCGGCCAGGGCCTCCGTCCATTCTCCGGGAGCCGGTTCATGGGATCCCGCCGCGCCTTGTGTTCCGGCGGCCGGCGTCGCTTCATCACCGCTGCCGGACAGCGTCTCCGTTGACCCACCCGCATCACTAACGGTCACGTGGTCCCCCGTGTTCCCAAGCTGCCACAGGACCTTGACCACCTCGTCAGCGCTACCCTCAATTTCCACGCGCACCTGGGTCACGGTGACACTCTCCTATCATCGCTCTCGCCTGCGCCGCCACGCCGCCGTGGACGCCACGTGAAGCTGACCAGGCAACTTCTCCCGCTGCCGTGGTGGTGCTGCAGCCCTGCGTCTCTGCCGGGTTCAAGTATCTGATCGACCGCGGGGCCCATCGGTGAAGTCATTACGTTTTCAGCTTTTCATCCCATGCCCAAGGCGGGAGCCTGGATCGCAGGCGACGCCGCAAGGAACAACGGGCCGGTTCTACATACGGCGGATTTCGGTCATTATCTCGCCGAGCCCTTCGATGGTCTCCCGCATACCCGAGTACATGGACCCACCGGGCCGGCGCACGGCGGCCACGTTCATGCTGATGCTGTCGTACCCCATGCCGGCGATCAGCCGCACCTGGTCCAGGCATTCCCCCGGGGTGCCCGCGACGGCGAACCGCTCGATCAGGTCGGGGGTGATCAGATCGTCCAATTCGGCGCTGTAGCCGACCTCCGGCTCGAAGTACCATCCGGTCGCCTCTCCCGCCAGTCGTCTGATGAGCCGGAACCTCTCCGGCTCCAGACCCGATTGCTCAACGCTCCCCAAGGACAGATAGTGCGCCGTGTAGAGCGTCACGCTCCGCCGGGCCGCCTCGCCGTCCTGCGACACGCACAGCGTCACCCGGGGCGCGATTTCAACCTCCTCCGGGTCCCGGCCCGCCGCCCGCGCTCCCTCGTGAACCCAGCCGCGGTAGCGCTCCAGGGCATCCATTCTCATCTCCCTCGCGCCCACCACTACCGCATCGGCCACGCGCCCCGCCAGCATCGCCACCTGCCGGCTGCGCGTGCCCACAACCACCGGGACCTGGCACGCGATGTCACGGGTAATCTGCGCCCTCCTGATCTGATAGGCAGAACCATTCCAGTCCAGTTTCTCCCCGCTCAGCAGCCTGCCCACCACCAGCAGGAATTCCTCCAGGCGGCCCGCCGGGCGGGATTGGTCGATGCCCAGTCCCGACAATCCGGCGCCGACCCCGATGGCCAGGAAGGCTCGCCCCTGGGATATTTCGTTCAGGGTCGCCAGCGTAGTGGCAACCGCGGCCGGATGCCGAAGGTAGGGGTTGCTGACCAGACTGCCAATCTGAACATGGTGCGTCGCCTGGGCGCATAGCGCCTGCACCAGGAACGTATCCCGCTGCATCGCCACGTCCGATAT
>JAJEIA010000042.1 GCA_022823505.1 Dehalococcoidia bacterium | reverse complement strand
TTTCGTTACGCCCCCCTTCAAGTCGCCAATTTGGCCCAAGGTCGCCCACACCCACCCCTCCGGCAGCGTCGGCAGGTCGGACGTATCGGGTGCGGCCGGCTCCCTGTACTTGCCCCGCCGCTTCTCCTGCGCCTCCCAGCGCGCCCGACGCTCCACCAGGATGCGCTCCAGCAGGATGTCGGCTGGCTCGTACTCCCGACCCTCGGCGCGGGCCAGTTCCGCCTCGGTGGGCACCAGTTCGCCGGAGCAGGCGGCCCGCAGGACACTGGCGCGGTAGCGTTTCAGGTTCGCCTGCGTCCGCCGCAGCGCCGCCACCGCCGCATCCAGCCGGGTGAACTGCGTCTCGATTTCGGCAACGATGCGGCGCTGCTCGGGGAGGGGGGCAATGGGTATCGGAATCTTGGCAGCGTTGGTAGCCGAAATCTCTTTGAATGTGGTACCGCCGCTCAGCGATTCCACCAGTTCTTTCCCAGTTTGCAGGTAGTAGTACGCATAGCTGGAATCGATCTCGGCCGGGAGCACAAAACTCTTGAAACCCTGATTGGTGGTTACAGGTTGGGAAGCAATGGCCACATAGCCTATCGGCGCCCGCGAACTGAACAGCACAGTTCCGGCAGGCACCATGCGGGCACTCGAACTTTTGAGGCCCTTCTCCGTGATGTTCCGTGCACCGCTGGCAATGAATTTCTCGCGATACCCCGACAAGTCCGCTGGCGTTATCCAGGGAATCTCGCCGCTTTCAAAGTTGGCCGGATCGGACGTTTTGGGGGTACCACCGCCGACGATGGTGGAGATTGCGCCCATCGTGGCCCACCGCCAATTCGCGGGGATTTCTTGCAGCGTCACGTGCCGGTCTCAACGGCGGCCGGTTACGACGCAGTGGGCGCTGGGACTTGCACTTCCACCTCTGCGGCGATGTACACCGGTTCGGGGATAGTCTCGCCATGCTCGGCCATTATTTCGACGTGGTAATTGGCTGCTTCCTGGATCAGGTCCCGGGTTTCTTCAAAGGTATCCGCGGCGGCGACACAGCCGGGCAGGTCGGGCAGATAGGCCGCATATCCGTTGCCGGTTTTGGCGATTAATGCTACGAAGTTCATTGATAGTCCTTCTAAACTAACGTTACTTGTGGCATATTACTACGCGAATTGCCTCGGGCGCTTCCCCATCGTCGAAGTAGTACAGCACGGCGTCGCGCATCATATATTTCAGGTGTCCCCAGTTGTCGCCCTCGGTGAAGATGCTGTAACCGATGGCGCGGGCCGTGTAGCCACCTTGCGGATCTTCCCGCACGTGGAATGCTATTTCTCCATCTGGCATGACAGTACTCCGGTCATTCTTGCCGGCCCGGTTTCTTCCATAGCGCTATAGGTAGTCCAGCGTACCGTTCTTGGTGGCCTCCAGCACTTCCTCTTTGAAGAAGTCCAGTCGGCCGGCCTTGACGTCCTCCTCAATTTGCCGGTCCCAAGGGTCTTCTTCCAATTCATCAAGCCATTCCATCAGTTCGGCGTATTCGGCCGCGGTAAGGTTGAGGATGGCTTGCTGTATTTCTGCAACGCTGGTCATGGTTTATGCTCCTCATCAGGGATGCACGGACGCCGGGACTTCCACTTCCACCTCCACGGCGGCGTAGATCGGTTCCGGGATTTGTTCGCCGTCCTCAACCATTCCTTCCAGGTGGAAGGCGGCGGCTTCCTGAATGAGGGCCCGGGTTTCCTCAAAGGTGCCAGCGGCGGCGATGCAACCGGGCAGGTCGGGCAGGTGCGCCGAATAGCCGGTGCCGGTCTTGCCGATAATTGCCACGTATTTCATCGGTAGTCCCTCCTGTCGAGCCCTGCCTGTTCAAGGATGCTATACCAGGTTTTGATGTCCAGTTCTTCGCCTGGGTTCCCTGCGATTGTCACCAGTCCCTGCTTTTCAGGATGTCTGTATTGGCGATGGCTACCGCGTGTCCTCACATGGAACCAGCCATCCCGTTCAACTATACGGATCGCTTCGCGTACTCTTGGAGGCATACGATAGGGCCAGGATAGCCTGCTTTACTGTCTCGATGGTGGGCGCCGTTCGCGCTCCGCTTCCGCCAGGAGTTCATAGAGCCTTCGATTGCGCTCCACGCTGTCCCGGTAGTGGGCCATGATCTCTGGCCTTACACCAGGATGCCGACACTCCCATGCGGCGATGTGTTCACGCATTGCATCTTCCAGCGCTGCTTCAAAACTCATGCCATCCGCGCGGGCAACCTGCCGCATTGTCGCCAGCAGTTCGCTTTCGATCTGAGCTGAAACCTGCTCTTTTGACCTGGTCATGGGAATCTCCACAATGATGGTGCATTACCATTTTGCGGGTGACCCCGTGGGGGGTCAAGGCCGTCCGCCTACCGCACCAGTTCCAGGTTCAGCTCGTCGATGATGGGCTGCAACTGGTCGCCGAAGACGTTGAACGCGCCCATGATGCCGCCCCACTGGTTGAAGGGAGCGTACTGGAAGTCGCCCGGCTCGATGCTGACGCTGCCGGCGATGTGGTCGCGGATGGCCTCCAGCCATTGCCGCTGCTCGGCGGTGAACCCGCGGCCGGCGGTTTCCTGCATGGCAAGCCAGCCCTCGAACCGCAGGTTCACGTGGTCGGCGAAGGGAGCCAGCTCGTCGGCGTCGCCGATGGCGTAGCGCACCAGCGCAACGATGTCCGCCAACTGACGCTGGCCGGAGCCGCGCACGCGGGACTCGTCCAGCCGCTGGTACGCCTGCCACAGCCGCTCCGTGGTCCACGACCGGGGCGGCGCCTGCAACGCGTCGGCCAGCGCGCGGATGTCGTCGTAGCGCAGCCGCTGCCGGTAGGGCCGCTCGTACAGCACCTGCAGCGCGGTGATCTCGTCCCGGTTCTCCTCGATGAACTGGCGGAAGGACTGGGCATCGTCCCGGGCGGCGTCCTCGGTGAACCCGGCCTCCAGCACCACGTCCCTGCTGACGGTGTCGATGGTCTGCTCGTGGGACTGGTGGATGGCCTCCAGACGCTGGCGCAGGTCGGGGTTCGATGCGAAGGAGAGGGCGGCAGCCTCGCGGAGTTGCTGTTCGGCATGGGCGATGGCCTCCGGCGGCGGCTCGTCCAGGCCGGTGGCGTCCTTCGCCGCCTCGATGGCCGCATCGGGATCGGTGGCGCGGATCAGGCCGGTGATCAGCGTTTGCAGCGGCACGCCATTGGCGGCCGTTTCGATGGACTCCCGCTCCGTCGGCGAAATCTTGTGGGACAGCCGCGCCAGCCGGCTCGCCAGCGATGACAGATGGTCCGGCTCGCGGCTGCCCATGGCGATCAGGTCCATCAGCCGGCCGAAGGACACCGTGGGTTCCCGCTCCAGCGAGTAGGAGTCGGACATCTCCGTCTCGGTGACGCCCACGGCGTCCACGATGACGAAGCGGTCCTTGTTCGCCGCGTCCGGCGTTACGGCGTTGAAGTCCGTGGACGAGATGACGCGCACGCCGCGGCCCTTCATCTGCTCGAAGAAGTTGCGGCTCTGCACGTTGCGCATGAAGAACACGATCTCCACGGGCTTGATGTCCGTCCCGGTGGCGATCATGTCCACGGTGACCACGATGCGCGGGTTGTAGCTGTTGCGGAACGCGGCGATGAGCTGCTCGGGAGGCACGCCGGTGGTGCGGTACGTGATTTTCTGGCAGAAGTCGTTGCCCTTGCCGAACTCCTCCCGCACGATGCGGACGATGTCGTCGGCGTGGCTGTCGTCCTTGGCGAAGATGATGGTCTTGGGAACCTCGGTGCGCCCGGGGAATATGTCGGTGAAGAGGCTGCCCCGGAAGGTCTGGACGACGGTGCGGATCTGGTCCTCGGCCACCACTTCCCGGTCCAGTTGGTTGGCGGTGAATGTCAGATCCTCGTCGAGTTGCTCCCAGTGCACCTTGCGGGTCCGCCGGTCCCTGCGGTCGACATATTGTCCGGCCTCAACGGTGGAGCCCTCCTCGGTGATCTGGGTGCGTATGCGGTAGATGTCGGAATCGACGTTCACGCCGTCGGCCACCGCCTCCTCGTGGGTGTACTCCATCACCAGGTTCTGCTGGAAGAACCCGAAGGTCTGGGCCGATGGGGTCGCGGTCAGGCCGATCAGGAAGGCGTCGAAGTACTCCAGCACCTGCCGCCACAGGTTGTAGATGGAGCGGTGGCACTCGTCGGTGATGATGAAGTCGAACTCGCTGATGGGTATGCCGGGGTTGTATTCCACCGTGCCGGGCTGAGGGTTGGCCTGGCCGAAGCCGAAGCCGGAGATTTCCTCCTGCGCCGGGTCCAGCTCCTCGCCGCGCAGCATGGAGTAAACGCGCTGGATGGTGGAGATGCACACCCGGCTCACCGGGTCGATACGCGCCGAATCCATCAGCTGGACGTTGTACAGCTCGGTGAACTTCCGGTGTTCGTCCGGCGTGTCGAAACCCTGGAACTCGCGCAGCGTCTGCCGTCCCAGGTTGTTGCGGTCCACCAGGAACAGAACGCGTTTGGCGCCGGCGTGCTTGATGAGGCGGTACACCAGGTTACAGGCGGTGAAGGTCTTGCCGCTGCCGGTGGCCATCTGGATCAGCGCCCGCGGCCTCGCCAATGCCAGCGATTCCTCCAGGTTTTCGATGGCCCGCTGCTGCACCGGCCAGAGAGCGCCGGCGTCAAGCGGAGGCATTTCGGTGAGCATTTGGCGCAGGTTGGGCGCGACTGCGTAGGCGGCGCTGGGCTCTGCGACGCCGGCCGCCACGGACTGTCCTGTCGCCGCGCCGGATCCGACCCAATGCGCCAGCACTTCAGGCGTATGGAAGGCGAAGACGTTCCGGCTGCGCGGTTGCGGATCCAGCAGGTTGGTGAAACGAGTTTCAGACCCGGTGGTTTCGTATAGGAAGGGCAGCGGCTTGCGGTGGGCGGGCAGGTTATCGGGCAGTCCATCGCTGTACTTGCCCGACTGGGTTTCGACGCCGGTGAGCGTGTGGCCGGCCGGTTTGGCCTCCACGACGCCGGCGGCCTTCTGATCGATGTACAGCAGGTAATCGGCGGTGCCGTGGCCGGGTTTCAGCCCAAACTCCCGCACCGCAACCCCGTGGCCCGCGTACAGGTTCACCGCCCCGGCATCCTGAACAGCCCACCCTGCCTTCGCGAGCAGGGCGTCAATTTCCAGGCGGGCTGTCTGTTCCGGGGTCATGCTCAGGCAATCGGTCGAGGAAGGAAATCTTCGAATTGCATGGCTACCATCGTAGCCAAACGCCGAACGGAACCGCGAGTTTTCACCGGTTATTAGGATAGGCGCTTAGTAGACCAACCGCTTTGAAATGATGGGAATCCGTCTTCACGCCTTGCTTTAGACCGACTTCGCCGGAGAGCCAGGACGAATCCAGCAACTCATCATTTCAAACATTTCGGACCACTAGTATTGGTTCAAATCAGCAATTGAA
>JAJEIA010000130.1 GCA_022823505.1 Dehalococcoidia bacterium | reverse complement strand
ATAAGCATGTCGGGGTCGACGAGGCGGCTGATCTCGACCAAAGTGCTGGCCGGGTAGTCCGACTTGAAGAATTCGGCGCGCACCTCGTGAATGGCGGAGAAGTGCTCCGCAATGTTGGTCACAAACACGGTCACCTTCACCACGTCGTCCAGCGTGGCGCCAGCCTCGGCCAGCACCGCCTGCGTATTCTCCAGGACCTTGCGGGTCTGGGCGCGGATGTCGCCGCGGCCCACAAGCTGGCCGTCAACTCCGCGGGCCACCTGCCCGGAGGCGAACACCATCCGGCCGGCCGGGACGGCTACTCCTTGGGACATGATGCCGGCGGGAGTCGCGACTTCGCTGCTCTGCAGAATCGTTTTAGCCATTCTCACCCTCATCCTAACCCTCTCCCTGGGGGAAAGGGGATATTAACGGGTCCTCTCCCAGGGGATAGGGAGCAACAGTTACTTCCACTCGGCGTCGGTGGGCCAGACGTTGGCGCTGCCCCGGGCCGCCCCCTGCAGCACCGGGTCGGCCCGCATGGGACCCATGGCCTCGATCGCCTTGAGATAGTGCTCGGACGCCTGATGGGCCTTGAAAGCGTCCTCGTCGACGTAGATTTCGTAGACCCAGAGCCGGTTGGGGTCACCGGCGTCCTGAATCACGTCGAAGCGCAGGCAGCCAGGTTCGGTGTTGGCGGCCGCTTGAGCGTTGGGCAGCAACGCCTTGACGAATTCGTCCTTGCAGCCTTCCTTGATCTGAATGGGGGCGATGATGACGTACATGGCACTTCTCCTACTTCCACTCGGCGTCGGTGGGCCAGACATTGGTGCTGCCGCGGGCCGCACCCTGGATGCCCTCGACGCGGATGTCGGCGGTGGCGTCGCGAAACTTGATGAAGTGGGGCGCCTGGGTGTGGGCCTGGAAGGCCGCCTCGTCGTCGTAGACTTCATAGAGCCAGATGCGGTTCTCGTCGCCGGCGTCCTGGATGACGTCGAAGCGTCGGCACCCGGGCTCATCGTTCACCGAGCCGATGGCATCTGGGATAATGGCGTCCATGAACTGCTGCTTGCAGCCCGGCTTGATCTGAATGGGCGCGATGATCACATACATCTTTCGTACTCCTTCGACATGTTCAGAATAAAATGGTGAGACTGTCGCAACACGGCCGAATCGTATCATAGTCTGAACCGTGATTTCTGTGATTGAATGATTGCCCTGAATTCCACCCCGCGAATCGCTGCAATGCCCTTTCCTTCGAAAAGCTCAGGATGAATTCGACAGGCTCGCGATGAAATGGTGAGCCTGTGGAACCAGCAGACAATGACGCCCCAAGAACAGCGTGATTCCATTCCGGGAACCACAAGGCAGACAGACACAGGAGTCGTGCCATGCCAGCCAGAACCGGGGCGGAGTACATCGCCAACCTGAGGGAGAATGGCCCGGAGGTCTGAGGTGGACCCGGATCTCGTACAGGCAGCTAAACCCCAATCCACCGAAAGGATGAGGGTGTCGGTGCGGTAAAGGGATAAGAAAGTGCTCCCGGCTTCGGGGATAATGGTTTTTGAAACAGAAAACCAACCTGAAACAAGGAGCACTCATCGGATGCTACCACGCGAGCAGTCAGACCGCATCCACGTTGCCTTCGACGATCATCGCCTGGTGACCAATGCTGGACTGCTTTTGCCCATCACCTTGGCCCACCACCTGGGACTGGGTGTGCTGGTGGACCGCCACGTTCACCTGGGAGATGCGCCAGGGCGAGCGACTGCGGGAGACAAGGTGCTGACGCTGGTGGCATCGGCGCTGGCCGGTGGTGACTGCATTGACGATGCCGACGCGTTACGGGCTGGCGGTACAGAGCAGGTGCTGGGCTGCACGGTCAAGGCGCCGTCCACCTTGGGGACCTTTCTGCGCAGTTTCCGGTGGGGCCATGCGCGCCAGTTGGATCGGGTGAGCCGGGAGGTGCTGGCCCGAGCCTGGGCAACTGGAGTTGGACCAGGCGATGATCCGTTGACCATCGACCTGGACTCCACGGTCTGTGAGACCTACGGGCTGAGCAAGGAGGGTGCGCGTCGGCACAACTACACTGGCCAGCGGGACTATCACCCGCTGTTGGCCGTCGCCGCCAGCACGGGCGACGTACTGATGGCAAGGCTGCGCCAAGGACGCGCCAACACGGCTCGGGGCGCTGCCAATTTCCTGCGCGAGACGGTGAGCCGAGTGCGCTACGCCGGAGCCGCCGGACCACTGACCGTACGGGCGGACAGCGGTTTCTACACCCACGGTATCGTGGCCGCCTGTCATGACCAGAAGGTCCGCTACTCCATCACCGTCCGCCAGCACGCCGTACTGCGCAACCTGATCGAGGCCATACCTGAAGAGGATTGGACGCCCATCCCTTACTGGATGGAGGGAGCCGCCGACGTGTCCGAGACCATCTATACCCCCTTTGCCAGTGAGCCCGACGCCGCGCCGGTGCGGCTCATCGTCCGGCGGGTGCAACCCACGCCCGGCTCCCAGTTGGCCCTGCTTACCAAATACAGCTATCACGCCTTCATCACTGACAGAGACGGCGACACCCTGGATCTGGAAGCAGATCATCGCCGCCACGCCGAGATCGAGAATGCCATCCGTGACCTCAAGTACGGCGTTGGCCTCAACCATCTCCCCTCGGGCCGCTTTCCCGCCAACGCCGCCGGGCTGGCGGTGCAAGTCATCGCCCACAATCTGGCCCGCTGGACGACGCGCATCGGGCTGGGCGAGCCGGTGGCCACCACCAAGACACTCCGACGACGTTTCTTCTCCCTCGCCGGACGCATCACCCGCAAGGCACGTCGCCTCACCTTGCACCTGCCCCAGGGCTGGCCCTGGCAAAACCAGTTCAGCTCTGCCTTGGCACGATTGCGTGCCCTGCCACTCCCTTCTTGATCACGCCCTCGGCCTTTGACCTGTCCAACAGATTACCCAACTGTCTGGCACATCAGCGCCCAGGCTGGGCCCCTGACGGTCTCCGCCTGAGATCTGGGGTCGAAAATCGCGCCCAGCCCCCTACCACAGGCCGTCAAAATCCCTCTGGCGTGGCCGCTACACTCCGCATCGTCCATCTCACCGACATCAGGCCACCGCCAGCACGTTCCCTGACCCCTAATCCCTCATCTGACCACTGCTGCAGTATCCCTTCGGTGGATTCGGGCTAAAGCTTCGCGCAGCGCCAACGGCGGGTACAAAGGCTCGTCCTGACGCACGAAAGAAGATTGCACAATACGCCCCGCAATGGGCAGATGCTCCTGTATAAATCGTTCCGCTTGGGTTAGCAGCGTAAAGGCGTTGCCGCGGAATTGCCGGTTGTCCAGAAACTCGGTTCGGTCAATACCTTGGAAACGGGCAACTCTCAATAGACACTGAGTCCACTCGGCTGCCACGCGCCGGTTGTTTCCGAACAACGCAACGGCGGCTCGCAGCAATGCGCCGTCCTTGATGAGGCCCATGCCCAACAGTAAATCCTCAGGGTCGGTAGTCCCGGGATCGCCTCTGCTCATCCTGATCGATTCGACGACTGTGCGACGGAGCTCGTCAAGGTCCAGGTCATCAATTGACCAGCCGACGGCCGGCTGGTTTTCCCAACGCTCCTCGTTGTGCATCCGTTCAAGCAAAGTTTGGCTATACTCTTCCTGTGTCATACGCCGGGTGGTATTGCCGACTCTGCGGTAAGGGATGTTTTTGTGGGCGTAAGGCCGCATCGCTCCACGGCTGACTCGTATCATCAGCACTGTTTTGCCATCCCCCAGGGGAACAGGGTCTATGGTGGGGAAAACGGGCGGGTCGATATTTTGCAACTCCGCCGCCACGCGCTCAATCGTGCCGTCGCCCACATCCTGGCCGACGACGGTTCCGTCCTCGGCAACGCCAATCAGCACGACGCCCCCGCGATGATTCAGCATGGCGCACGTAGTTTTAGCGGCCTCGACCCGTTCGCCGGTACTCTTTTTGAACTCCAGCGTTTCGGACTCTCCCCGTGCGACCAAATTGGAAATTTCGTCGCGTGTCATCGGCGCATCTCCCGGCTTATCGCATATCCGAACACATGGTCATTATAGCCATCCTCGCCGGTCATAGGCCAATTGCCCTATGCTAAAATCCGCCCAATAATCCCCTCCCCCGGAGGCCCGCCATGCCTGCCCATCGCACCCGCATTAAAGACCTCCTCTCCGCCGAGAGCTCCGGCGATATTCCTGGCCCCGTCAACGTCAAGGGCTGGGTCAAGACCGTTCGTTCCTCCGGCGGCGTTGCCTTCGTGCAGATCAACGACGGGTCGACCCTGGCCGACCTGCAGATCGTGGTTGACGCCAACTGCCCCGACTACTCACTGGTCAACGGGCTCACCACGGGGTGCAGCATCAGCGCCGACGGCGTACTGCAGGATTCCCTCGGCCGTGGGCAGAAGTACGAGGTTGCTGCCGCCGGCCTCGAACTGCTGGGCGGCGCGGACCCCGAGGAGTACCCGCTGCAGAAGAAGCGGCACACCCTGGAGTTCCTGCGGGAGCTGGCCCACCTGCGTCCGCGCACCAACACCTTCGGCGCCGTCGCCCGCGTGCGCAACGCCATGGCCTTCGGCATCCACAAGTTCTTCCAGGAGCGCGGCTTCCTTTATATCCAGACCCCCATCATCACCGCCAGCGACGCCGAGGGCGCCGGCGCCATGTTCCGCGCCACCACCCTGGACCTCAACAACCTGCCCATGGCCCAGGGACAGGTCGACAACGACGCCGACTTCTTCGGCCGACCCGCCTTCCTGACCGTCAGTGGTCAGCTCGAGGCGGAGATCTTCGCCCAGTCCATGTCCGACGTGTACACCTTCGGCCCCACCTTCCGCGCCGAGAACTCCAACACCTCGCGCCACCTGGCCGAGTTCTGGATGGTCGAGCCCGAGGTTGCCTTCTGCGATCTGGACGGACTGGCCCAGTTGGCCGAGGACTTCCTGCGCAGCATCTTCGCCCACGTGCTGGAAAACTGCCCCGAGGACATGGCCTTCTTCAACCGCTTCTACGACCAGGAACTCATCCAGACCCTGGAGGACATCGCCAACTCCGACTTCGAGCGCATGACCTACACCGAGGCCGTCGCCGCCCTCCAGTCCTCCGGAGAGTCCTTCGAGTATCCGGTGGAATGGGGCGCCGACCTCCAGTCCGAGCACGAGCGCTACCTCACCGAGCGCAAGGTGGGCCGGCCGGTCATCGTCACAGACTACCCCAGCGCCATCAAGGCCTTCTACATGCGCCTCAACTCGCCGGGCCCGGGCGACCAGGGCGAGACCGTTCGCGCCATGGACGTCCTCGTCCCTCGTATCGGCGAGATCATCGGCGGCAGCCAACGCGAGGAACGCCTGGACGTGCTCCAGCGCCGCATGATCGAGGCTGGCCTCGACGACGCCCCGTACTGGTGGTACCTGGATCTGCGCCGCTACGGCACCGCGCCCCATGCCGGCTTCGGGCTCGGCTTCGAGCGCACCGTGCAGTTTGCCACCGGCATGCAGAACATCCGGGACATCATCGCCTTCCCCCGCACCCCCCGCAACGCCGAGTTCTGACCCCGCAGCTTCGGCTTTTTGTCACCATTGCCAGCACGACGAAATCGTGCGTGGTTGGCTTCGATTGGCCATTTATTCAGTATCGCAGCCTCATTTGCTTGAGGTTCCTTATGCTCATACCACGCTGTCTGCCTGATATTGCTTAGATCCCATCATCGCGACTATTGATAATTGACATCGCGTTTGGGCTTTGATAATGTCTGGCCGGAAACGGATTACTGCACGATTTTTGTGCAGTATCTCGTAAATTTATGGCAGATGGTGATCAAATGCTAAAACGCTATGGGACCAAATGGCCACGAATCGCTATCGCGATCTCGCTGGCGCTGATGCTGACCGCGGTCTGGGCCTGCGGCGGGACCACCGCTGCACCCGAACAGCAGGCCGCCGCCCCCGCCGCCACCGAAGCGCCGGCTGCGCCCGCCCAGGCGGCAGCCACTGCGGCGCCGGAACCCACCGCCATGCCGGCCATGGCCGACGAGGCGAGCTATCTACACCTGGCAGTGACACCGCTGCCCCAGGACACCTTCTTCCCGTGGCTCGCCACCAGCAGCGGACAGCTCGTCTTCCGGCCCATGTGGGAGAACATTACCACCATCTCCCCCGAGACCGGCGTCTCAACCATTCTGCCCCAGTTGGCGCGGGAGTGGGAGATGAGCCCCGACGCCAGCCAGTACACCTTCCATTTGCAGGAAGGGGTGGAGATGCACCACGGCTGGGGCGAGTTCACCGTCAAGGATGTGATCTTGACCATCGACCAGCAGATGTCCGACCCCCTGGCCGGCTGCAAGGGCCCCCTCTCGCGGTTCATGGGCTTCGACTCCATGACCGAGATGGTCGATGCCGGCAAGATGGAGGTCATCGACGACTACACCTTCCGAATGGACCTGGCCCAACCCCAGGTTGACGTCGCCGACTGGTGGTTCAACATCCTGGTGATCCCCTGCGCCGCCGTGCGCAGTTCGGCTCAGCATGCGGAAGAGGGCGACGCCATGTTCGAAACCGGCCCGGCCGGCACCGGCGCCTTCCAGTTCGTGAACCGCGAGCTGAAGGAGTACACCGAGTACGAGGCCGTGCCCTACGACCACTGGCGCGTCAATCCTGAGTTCCAGCGCCTGCGGATCAGCACCACGCCCGAGGACCTGACCCGCCTGGCCATGCTGCTCACCGGCGAGGCCAACATGGTGGACGTGCCCAAGGTGCTGCACCAGCAGGCCATCGACGAGGGTATGGAGGTCTTCGAGAGCCCGCTGCCCTCCGTGGGCCTGTCCCTCTTCCCGCTGGGTCAGTATTACGTCAGCCAGGTCAATTGGAACCCCGACACCGAGCCGTGGAACGCTCCCGGAGAAACGGGAAACAAGGTTCGTGAGGCGCTGAACCGGGCCATCAACCGTGAGCAGATCATCAACGAGCTGTTCAAGGGCCGCGGAGAGCCCATGTACAACACCATTTTCCACCAGTCTCTGGAGGGGTGGAATCCCCGGTGGGTGGAGGAGTTCGAGGAGAGGTACGGCTACGACCCGGAGCGGGCCAAGGAACTGCTGGATGAGGCCGGCTACCCCGGCGACAATGGCCAGAACCGGTTCGCCATGGAGGTCTACCAGACCAGCCTGCCGGGCCTGCCGGAGACCATCGAGGTTGCGCAAACGGTGGCCCAGTCCTTCCAGGACATCGGCATCGACGCCAAGCTGGTGGAGGTGGAGTTCGCCCGTGCGCTGGACGCCTTCCGCGACCAGCACGACGCGCATTTCATCCTCCCGGCCCGCCAGACCATCCGGCAGATCAACGCCAACACGCGCATCTACTATTACACCGGGCCCATTGATCCCGAGCTGGGTCGTCCCACCGGCGGCGTCCTCTACATGGAAGGCCAGCTGTACGACGATACCTACGAGCGGCTGCTGGTGGAAACCGATCCCCAGGTACGTCACGAGCTCATCATGAAAATGGGCGACGACATTTACGACACCTACCGCACCATCCCCGTCGTGAACATACGCTCGACGCTGGTGGCCAACCCGGAGGAGGTGGCCGAGTACAAGTTCGGCAGCCTCACCGGGGTCTTCGGCCACCTGGAGTACGCCAAGCGAGCCAAGTAGGCGACCGCGACATAATCCGGGCCTGCGAATACTGGGGCGTCGGCAAACCGGCGCCCCATTGCGTTGTCGTTTTGGTCACTCCTCACGGGCATGGTTAACGATTTCCAGCAATATAAGCCGTATTATTGATATGAAAGGATAATATAAAATGTATAAAATTGTTGTAAACGTAACAAGATGTTTGGCTGAGTGCATTATCTATACATTTGATAATTGACATCGCAAATTGCCGGTGATACTGTCTGGCGGGAAACAAAACACCCCTTTGTACGACAGGTGTTTTGAAACCGAACGGCAGGAGGTAATCCTATGGCAATTTATCGTCCGGCTCGCTTGCCGCGCTCGGCTCGTTTGTCGCAGATCGCGGTCGCCCTGGTGCTGCTGTTATCCCTGGCGGCCATCTGGGCCTGCGGCGGCTCCGCTCCCGAGGAGGCTCAAACCGCCGCTCCGGCTGCAACCGCGGCTCCGGCGGCCCCGGCTCAGGCCGCGGCCACCGCCGCTCCCGAGCCCACCGCCATGCCGGCCATGGCCGACGAAGATAGCTATCTGCACCTGGCGGTGACTCCGCTGCCCCAGGACACGTTCTTCCCCTGGCTGGCCACCAGCAGCGGACACCTGCCCTTCCGCCCCATGTGGGAGAACCTGACGACCATCTCCCCCGACACCGGCGTCTCCACCATCCTCCCCCAGTTGGCCCGGGAATGGGACGTCAGCCCCGACGCCTCCGAGTACACCTTCTATCTACAGGAAGGCGTCCAGATGCACAACGGCTACGGTGAGTTCACCGTCAAGGACGTCGTGCTCACCATTGACCAGCAGATGTCCGACCCGCTGGCCGGCTGCAAGGCCCCTCTCAAGCGGTTCATGGGCACCGACTCCATGACCGAGATGATCGACTCCGGCGCCGCCGAGATCATCGACGACTACACCTTCAAAATGAACCTGGCACAGCCGCAGGTGGACGTCGCCGACTGGTGGTTCAACATCCTGGTAGTGCCTTGCGCCGCCGTCCGCAGCTCCGCTCATTACGAGGCCGAGGGCGACGCGATGTTCGAGACCGCACCCTCGGGGACCGGCGCCTACCAGTTCGTCAACCGCGAGCTGAAGGAATACACCGAGTACGAAGCCGTGCCCTACGACCACTGGCGCGTGAACCCCGAGTTCAAGCGGATGCGGATCACCACCGCGCCCGAGGACCTGACCCGCCTGGCCATGCTGCTCACCGGCGAGGCCAACATGGTCGACATCCCCAAGGTGCTGCACCAGCAGGCCATTGACGAAGGGATGGAGGTCTTCGAGAGCCCGCTGCCTTCCGTGGGCCTGACCATCCTGCCCCTGGGGCAATACTACAAGAGCCAGGTGAACTGGAACCCCGAAACCGAGCCGTGGAACGCTCCCGGCGAGACCGGCGTCCTGGTACGCGAGGCGCTGAACCGGGCCATCAACCGTGAGCAGATCATCAACGAGCTGTTCAAGGGCCGGGGCGAGCCCATGTACAACACCATCTTCCACGACTCGCTGGAAGGCTGGAACCCCCGCTGGTCCGAGGAGTTCGACCAGCATTACGGCTACGATCCGGAACGCTCCAAGGAGTTGCTGGACGAGGCCGGCTTCCCCGGCGACAACGGCCAGAACCGCTTCGCCATGGAGGTCTACCAGTCCAGCCTGCCCGGCCTGCCGGAGACCATCGAGGTCGCCCAGACCGTTGCCCAGTCCTTCCAGGACATCGGCATCGACGCCAAGCTGGTGGAGGTGGAGTTTGCCCGGGCGCTGGACGCCTTCCGCGATCGGCATGACGCCCACTTCATCCTCCCGGTGCGCCAGACCATCCGGCAGATCAACGCCAACGCCCGGATCTACTACTACACCGGCGAGACCAATCCGGAGACCGGTCTGCCCAACGGCGGCGTCCTGTACATGGAGGACCAGCTGTACGACGATACGTACGAGCAGCTTCTCATCGAGACCGACCCCGCGGAGCGCAACCGGCTGATCATGGCCATGGGCGACGACATCTACGACACCTACCGGACCATCCCCATCGTCAACATCCGTTCGACGCTGGTGGTGAACCCGGAAGAGGTGGCGGAGTACAAGATCGGCAGCCTGACCGGCGTCTTCGGCCACCTGGAGTACGCCAAGCGCGCCCAGTAGCCCGCGCCGGAAACTGCGACGGTTCAATGTATGGGGGCGGTGTACAACCGCCCCCATACTCATGCGTGGCCGGTTTCGTTGCAACTGTCATAGGACTTACGCGGTTGGAAGCCTTTACAAGCGTCATTCCCACGCAAGCGGGAATGCAGTGGCCGAATTCTCTGGCAGTGTTCCGGTTTCGTTCGCCATAAAGTCAAGGGATTCCTGCTTGCGCAGGAATGACGGTTTTTTTAATTTCAAGTGCGTGAGTCCTATGTCATGGCGAGCGAAGCCCGGCGGCAATCTCGTTAGGGCGAGGAACGCCGTCGCGGGAACGAGATCGCCACGTGGCTGTGCTCCTCGCGATGACAAACTGAGTACGCGCGGGGACCCCATGCATTTGACGCAATTGTTGGCGCTATGGTACGAAAACAACGATAAACATTACCTCGGAGGCTTAATTATGACGTCAATTGATATGCAACGCGTTCGGCGGTCGTTTATTGTTCTAGGCGTATTGGCAGCGCTGATCGCGATCGTGGCGTGCGGAGGTTCGGCGACGCCCGTCGAAGAAGCCACGGCGCCGGCCGCAGCGTCGGCCCCGGTCAGTGCGACCGCCACGCCGGCCCCCACACCCGAGCCGGCGCAGGCCGAGATTGAAACTGCCCTGCACCTGGTGGTCACGCCGCTGCCCCAGGATACGTACCTGCCCTGGTTGGCCACCAGCGGCGGGCAGCTGCCCATGCGGCCGATGTGGGAGAACCTCACCACCATCTCGCCCGAGACCGGTGTTTCGACCATCCTGCCCCAGCTGGCCCGGGAGTGGGAAATCAGTGCCGATGCCAGCGAGTACACCTTCCGCCTTCAAGAGGGTATTCCCTTCCATTTCGGATGGGGCGAATTCACGGTGCAGGACGTGATCCTCACCATTGATCAGCAGACCTCGGACCCGTTGGCCGGCTGCCGGGCGGCCATAACCCGGTTCATGGGAGCCGACTCCATGACCGAGATGATCGAAAACGGTGACATGGACGTGATCGACGACTACACCTTCACCATGCGCCTGGCGGAGCCGCAGGTGGACGTGGCGGACTGGTGGTTCAACATCCTGGTGATCCCCTGCGCCGCCGTGCGCAGCTCGGCTCAGCACGCGGAAGAAGGCGACGCGATGTTCGAGACCGGTCCGGCCGGAACCGGCGCCTACCAGTTTGTTTCCCGCACCCTGAAGGAGACGGCGGAGTTTGAGGCAGTACCCTACGACCACTGGCGCGTCAATCCGGAGTTCAAGCACCTGAAGATCACCACATCCCCGGAGGACCTGACCCGCCTGGCGATGCTGCTCACCGGCGAGGCCAACATGGTGGACGTGCCCAAGGTGTTGCACCAGCAGGCCATCGACGAGGGCATGGAGGTGTTTGAAAGCCCTCTGCCGTCCGTGGGTCTGAGCATCCTGCCTTTCGGCCAGTACTACGTTACCCAAGTGAACTGGAACCCTGATACCGAGCCGTGGAACGCGCCCGGGGAAACGGGAAACAAGGTTCGTGAGGCGCTCAACCGGGCCATTGATCGGGAGCAGATCATCAACGAGCTTTTCAAGGGGCGCGGCGAGCCGATGTACAACACCACTTTCCACCAATCCCTGGAGGGCTGGAACCCGCGCTGGGAGGAGGAGTTTGAGGAGAAGTACGGCTATGACCCGGAACGCGCCAAAGAGTTACTGGACGAGGCGGGCTTCCCGGGTGATAACGGCCAGAATCGCTTCTACATGGAGGTCTGGCAGAGCAGCCTGCCCGGCCTGCCGGAAACCATCGAGGTGGCGCAGACGGTAGCCCAATCCTTCCAGGATATCGGCATCGACGTCAAGCTGGTGGAAGTGGAGTTCGCCCGGGCGCTGGACGCCTTCCGCGACCAGCACGATGCCCACTTCATCCTCCCGGTGCGCCAGACCCTGCGACAGATCAATGCCAACGCGCGGATCTATTACTACGCCGGTGGGGGCAAAACCAACGCGGCCGGTCTGCCCACGGGCGGGGTCGCTTACATCGAAAGCCCGCTGTACGACGAGACGTATCACAAGCTCCTGAAGGAGACCGACCCGGAGGAACGCCATCGACTGGTGCAGACGATGGGCGATGACATCTACGACACCTATCGCACCATCCCCGTCGTCAACGTCCGGGCGACGCTGGTAGCCAACCCGGAGGAGGTGGCGGAGTACAAATTCGGCAGCCTGACCGGCGTGTTCGGGCACCTGGAGTACGCCAGGCGCGCCCAGTAGCGCCAAAGCGGTATTCGCGGCTCTCTGTGGGACGGATTTCGTAAATCCGTCCCGTTTTTGTTGTGTAATAATTCACAATCGAGAATTGTAATAACGTTTATTGACAATATAAATGGGTTTTGCTAACGTTTACGTAACATTGGCGAAAGCGCGGTGCGCGAATCAGACAACGAACCACGGAGGTGTGGCCATGTCCGTTCATCGTAAAGCTAAACCGTTACGTGCGATTCAACTGCTCCTACTGCCACTGGCCCTGCTTGCGGTGTGGGCGTGCGGTCAGGCGGCCGCGCCTCCGGAGGAAGTCGGCGCACCAATCCCCGTCGGCGCCGAGGCCGCCAGTTCCGCGTCCACCGCGGTTCCGGCGCCGACCCACGTGCCTTCCGTGGCCGAAAACGAAAGCATGCTCCACCTGGCGGTCACCCCCCTGCCGCAGGACACCTTCTACCCCTGGCTCGCCACCAGCAGCGGCCACCTGGTTTTCCGGCCCATGTGGGAAAACCTGACCACCATCGACCCCAGAACCGGCGTTTCCGACGTGTATCCCCAGTTGGCCCGAGAATGGGAGGTCAGCCCCGACGCCAGCGAGTACACCTTCCGCCTCCAGGAGGGAGCGCAGTTCCACTTCGGACACGGCGAGTTCACCGTGAAGGACGTGGTCCTCACCGCCGACCAGCAGATGTCCGACCCGCTGGCCGGCTGCAAGGCCCATCTCAGCAGGTTCATGGGCGCCGACTCCATGACCGAAATGATCGATAACGGCAACATGGAGGTCATCGACGACTATACCTTCAAGATGAAGCTCGCCCAGCCCCAGGTGGACGTCGCGTCCTGGTACTTCAGCATCCTGCAGATCGGCTGCATGGCCGTGCGCAGTTCCGCGCAGCACGCCGCCGAGGGCGACATCATGTTCGAGAACGGCCCGGCCGGCACCGGCGCCTACCAGTTCGTCGAACGTGAACTCAAGGAATACGCCCAGTTCGAGGCGGTGCCCTACGACCACTGGCGCGTCAACCCCGAGTTCAAGCATCTGCGCATCAGCACCACACCGGAAGACCTGACCCGCCTGGCCATGCTGCTGACCGGTGAGGCCAACATGGTGGACGTGCCCAAGGTGCTGCACCAGCAGGCCGTCGACGAGGGCATGGAGGTGATCGAAAGCCCGCTGCCCACTGTCGGCCTGACCATCATCCCCTTCGGCCAGTACTACGTCACCCAGGTGAACTGGAACCCCGACACCGAGCCCTGGAACGCTCCCGGCGAAACCGGCGTCCTGGTGCGGCAGGCCATGAACCGCGCCATCAACCGGGACCAGATCATCAACGAGCTGTTCAAGGGTCGCGGCGAGCCCATGTACAACACCATCTTTCACCCGTCGCTGGAGGGCTGGAACGCCCGTTGGGAGGACGAATTCGACGCCAAGTACGGCTATGATCCCGAACTGGCCAAGCAACTGCTGGACCAGGCCGGCTTCCCCGGCGACAACGGCCAGAACCGTTTCAGCCTGGAGGTCTGGCAGAGCAGCCTGCCCGGACTGCCGGAAACCATCGAGGTGTCGCAGACGGTGGCCCAGTCCTTTGAGGACATCGGCATCAACGTGAAGCTGGTTGAGGTGGAGTTCGCCCGCGCGCTGGACGCCTTCCGTGACCAGCACGACGCCCACTTCATTCTCCCCGTGCGCCAGACCATCCGCCCCATCAACGCCAACACCCGGATCTACTACTACGCCGGCGGCGGCCGGGTCAGCGAAACGTCGGGTCTCCCCACGGGCGGCGCTCTCTACATGGAGGGCCAGTTGTACGACGACACCTACGACCGCCTGCTGGTGGAGACCGACCCCGCCGAGCGGAACCGCCTGGCCCGGGTCATGGGCGATGACATCTACGATACCTATCGTTCCATCCCTATAGTCAACGTCCGTTCCACCCTGGTCATAAACCCGGATGAGGTGAGCGAGTACGTCTTCGGCAGCATCACCGGCGTATTCGGCCACCTGGAATACGCCAAGGCCGCCAGGTGATCCAGCGGCGATCATCCAACACGGACCCGTCGGTGGTCGGGAATCCATCGGGGCGTCGGTCATCCGACGCCCCCGCGCTTTGCCCGGTCGTGATGGGGAATGCTACACTGGCCCGGCCGGGAGGAGGGATCCGACCGGACCAGTTGCCCGGAATGGGGCAATATACGGGGCGCTACCGCCGCTAAGGCAGCGCCCCGACTTTTTGCAACAATGCCTGGGTGCCGGCCACGTCACCAAGATCCGCCACGGTGATTTCGGGCTGGTGAATCTGGTCGAGCGGGGTCAGCAGCACCGAAGGGCGGACGTCCTCGACCAAAGGGTATTCGAAGGTTGACCCGGCGAAGTACTGCTGGCCCACCTTGCTGAGCAGGTACCGCACGAAGGCCTCCGCGTTTTCCGGGTTGTCGGCGGTTTCCAGTATTCCGGCGCCGGACACCAGGACGATGGCTCCCGGGCCGCCGGCTCGCAGGTGGGCATTGCGGGCGGCGAAGTCCTCGCCCTCTTCGGCCAGGAAGCGGTGCAGGTAGTAGTGGTTGACCAGGCCCACGTCGATTTCGCCGCCGGCGGCGGCCGCAACCTGGGGCGTGTTCTTGGGATAGTCCTGGACTTCGTTGTCCAGCATGGCCCGCAGCCACTGCTCGGTGCGTTCTTCGCCCCAGCCCGCGCGCAGGGCGGTCACCATGGCCTGGAAGGAGCTGTTGGTGGGCGCCCATCCGACCCGGCCCTTCCAGCGAGGTTCGGTGAATCCCCACAGGTCGTCGGGCAGGTCGTCCTCCGTGAGGCTCTCGGTGCCGTACACAACTACCCTGGCTCGGCCGGTGATCCCGACCCAGCGCCCGTCGTCGGAGCGGGCCCACTGGGGGGTCATTGCGATGACGTCTGCCGGCAGCGCCACCATCATGTCAGCCACGGCGGCGAGGCCGCCGGGATCCTGGGCGTAGAAAACGTCGGCCGGAGAATTATCACCCTCCTCCAGCAGCGTGGCGGCCAACGCGGTTGTGCCCGCGTACTTGACCTGGACATCGATCCCGGTTGAACCCTTGAACTGCTGGATGATCGGGTCCACCAGCGATTCGCTACGGCCCGAATAAATTATGAGCTTGCCGGGTTCCTCGGGCGCGGCAGGCTCGGGCACCAGTCGGGTCACCTCCACCGGCACTTCCCGGGTCACCTCAACCTCCCGCGTGACTTCCACCGAACCCGACGCTGGTGGGGTGGCGGGCGAGCCGCAGGCTACCGCGATCAGCGGAATGAGGATCAACGCGGCCGCCATCAGCAGCCAGGGACGGATATGCTCCCCTGGTTTGTCCGTTTCGCGCATCATGGATTCCTCCGCAGTGGTGTGGAAAACCGTCCGGTTCGATGCCCACCGACTTTCGATACGGAGTGCCACAGCTGCTGCCTTGACACTGTGCAATCAAAAGGATTAGGCCGAACGCGGCTGTAAATTAGTGTATCCTTATTACATTGTCAAGTCCTGCATTATGGAAGGAATTAATCAACGTGGACAAGCTGGGTGATGCGCGAGTTCTCACTCAGGAGCCGCTCCACGACACGCGGTTCAACCCTGCCAGCGCCAGTGACGAGGGGTCGCAGCGTGCGTACGCCGCGGATGGGTCAGGCGGCGATCTCCCGCATTGAGCGTACCTGCCGCCCAAGGTTCGATGTTCAAAGGCGATTCCGCCGCGATCGAATCTGCGGATTTTGCCCACTGCAAGTGTTGACAGCCGATAGAGGCGCCGATACACTGACGCCGACATTCAAGTCGCCTTCACTGTACAACCTGATACGGCCTGAAAATGCGCGTCGTCCAATCTAATCACCACACGCAGGCAGCAGTCAGCGAAAGTATTACCGGGCGCAAGGCCCTGCGGTTGTCGGGCTTGTGGAAATCCTTTCGGGAGACGCAAGCCGTCGCCAACGTCGACCTTGACGTTGAACGTGGTGAGATCCTGTGCCTGCTGGGACCCAGCGGGTGCGGCAAAACCACCACCCTGCGCCTGATCGCCGGGTTTGACGCGCCCGACGCCGGGACCATAGAGATCGGCGGCCGCACCGTGTTCGGGCCGGGCGTGAACGAGAGCCCTGAAAAGCGGCGCGTGGGCATGGTGTTCCAGGAGGGCGCCCTGTTCCCCCACCTGACCGTGGCCCAGAACATCGCCTTCGGCCTGGGGCGCACCAGGCACCGCAAGGAGCAGGTGGCCTCGGCTCTGCGGATGGTGGACCTGGAAGGCTACGGTGAGCGGTATCCGCACCAACTGTCGGGCGGACAGCAGCAGCGGGTGGCATTGGCCCGTGCCCTGGCTCCGGAGCCCGACCTGATACTCATGGACGAGCCCTTCTCCAGCCTCGACCGGGGCCTCCGCGAGCAGTTGCGCACCGAGGTGCGGGCCATCCTGCGGGAGCGCGGCGCCACCGTCGTCTGCGTGACCCACGACCAGGAAGAGGCCATGCAGCTTGGTGACCGGGTGGTGGTGATGAACCAGGGCCGCATTGAGCAGTTGGGCTCCCCCGAGGACATCTTTCACCATCCCGACAGCCGCTTCACCGCCGAGTTCTTCGGCACGGCCGACTTCCTGCCGGCGTGGCAGGACGGCGACTTCCTGGCCTGCGAGGTGGGAAGCATGCCGTGGCCGCCTTTCTGGCCCACCCCCTGGCCGGAGCACAAGGTGCTGCAAATCATGGTGCGGCCCGACTGCATGGACATTCTGCCGGACCCGTCGGGGGACTGCATCGTGACGCGGCGGGAATTCCTGGGCGCCTTCCACATGTACGCGGTGGCGCTTCCCTCGGGGCAGCAGGTCCAGGTGCTGAAGTCCCACGTGGAGGACGTGGAGCCGGGCTCAAGGGTGCGGGTTGCCCTGCGCGAAGGTCACCGGCTGCTGCCGTTCATCGACGGGCGCGCCTTCTTCGACGGCCCGGCCTACCTGGCGGAGCTGAACGGAACGCACGGGTAGGGTCGACCGACCGCCGCTGAGAGATCGCGCCGCCTCATATGGGCGGCGATTGTCATTTGTGGAAGCAGTAAGATTTGATCCGATTGTTATCGGATCACGGTTCGTGCAAGGGTGACCGCTTTGTCGAATGCTCTCCCGCTCAAATAGGGACGAGCAGCCGTTTACCCGGATTTGATGAAGACAATAATAATTGAGTCGAGATGACAACCTGCAGGTTCGGTCCGCATATGGATAGGAGGCACCAGTGGCCATATTTGAAACCTTCGCTAAGCGGAAACGGAATGCTAAACAGGCGGGTAAGCCGATTATTTTTCAGCAAGACGATCTTCCCGAGACATTCAGAGTCCAAGTCGTCCATATTTGGAGGAGTACGCTCGGTGACCCCAATGACTGTGGTTACAAGTTCCACTTGCAGGATGTCAGGGAAGAGGTTTGGCGTGAGTTGCACCTGACCTTAGCCCGAGAAGTCGGGGTATTCACTCTATGGCCTGGTGCGAACACGCACATGAACGCTTGTCAAATGTTTGTGTTGAACTCTTCTGATGTCGATAACGTGCTCAGTTTGATCGAAATCTCGCTTCGAGCCGCGGTGAATCTGGGGAATCGGACCGGGGGTTCGCAAACCGCAGGGGACGCTATTGACGAATTGAACCACCGTTTCCGCGAGCACGCGATCGGCTATCAATTCCAAGGTGGCCAGATCATCTCGGTCGAGTCCCAGTATCTGCACTCCGAAACGGTCGAGCCTGCCATTTCGTTGCTTTATGACGCCCAGTTTGAGGGTCCCTTACAGGAGTTCATGCAGGCTCACGAACACTTCCGAAAGGGAAACCACAAAGACGCCATAGTCAACGCCCAGAACGCTTTCGAAAGCACGATGAAGGCTATTTGCGAGCAGCGTGGCTGGGACTATGGCACGGAAAGGGCAACCGCTAGCAAGATTATCGACGTCCTGTTCAAGAACAACCTCATTCCATCCGAGATGCAAAGCCATTTCGCGGCCTTGCGCTCAACTCTTGAAAGCGGATTGCCCACCGTCAGGAACCAGCCGGGGCAAGGCGGACACGGTCAGGGGGCCGACGTGGTGGAGGTGGCCGACTATCTGGCCGCGTACTGTTTACATCTGGCCGCGACCAATATCGTGCTCCTCATTGAAGCGCACAACGCGTCGAAATAGATGCGTGATCCTTTGGGAGCCTCGGTTTTGAACCACATCAAAGCAATTTTCTTCGATGGGGACGACACCCTCTGGGACTTCCGCACCGCCATGCTGCAGGCCCTGGAGGTTACGCTGGCTGAGCTGCGGCGGATGGTGGGTAATCCGGCGGCGGACGCGCTCACCGTGGCGCGGATGGCTGAGATCCGGGAGGCTGTCGCCGATGAGTTGGGCGAGGCCACGACCTCGGTGGAAGTGATCCGCCACGAAGCCCTGGCGCGGACGCTGGCCGAGGTCGGCCACCCCAGCGCGGACGGCGCCCAGCGGCTTTACGAGGTCTACACCGAGGCCCGGTTCGCTGTGACCCGGCCCCTGCCCGGTGTCACCGACGCGCTCGACGACCTCAAGGGCCGCTACCAACTCGGCCTGGTGTCCAACGGCAACACCCATCCGGAGCGGGTCGGCCTCGGCGATATTTTCAGCTTCGTGCTGCTGGCCGTGGAATGCGGCATCGCCAAGCCCGACCGGCGGATCTTCGAGCTGGCTCTGGAGAAGTGCGGCTGCGAGGCATCGCAGGTGGTCCACGTCGGGGATTCCCTGCCGAGCGACATTTGGGGCGCCAACGGGTGCGGCATCCGCAGCGTGTGGCTGAACCGGGACGGCGCGGCGAACGATACAGGCATCACGCCGGACCACGAGATCGGTGACCTGCGGGAGTTGCTGGATATTCTGTAGGCGTCGCCGTGGCCAAAATTTGGGAGCCCCCTGCGGGAGGGGCTCCCGGGTTGGCTCTTGGCGATGGCCCACGCTCCCCGGTGGCGTTACTCGGGAACGTTGGCCAGAAACACCGTGTACTCGCCGGTATTGCCCGCGCTGTGATAGGGGGTCCCAACCGCGAAGTAGTGGGTGCCCGGCTGGAAGTCCTCGAACACTCGGTCCAGGGGAGCTTCTCGAGAAACGTAATCTCCCGTGCTATTCGCGTGCCAGATCGCCCAGATACCCACACCGGGCGGACCGTTGGCCATCGCGATTACATACCGGCCCGCCTCGGCTATCTCGAAGCGGAACACGTCCTTGTCATCCGCTGACTCGATACCCCACCGGGGCACGGCATTGTCTTTACTCGTTTCCGCCCACGCCCAGGCGTTGGGGTCGGTCTCGTCGGGGCCAACGTCGGAGTTGATGCGAGCGGTGATGGACTGGCCCGGACGGATCACAACGTCGGGTTGTGTGCGGCTGTCGTCCGCGTGGTCATCCTGCCGCACCGAGATGGTGTAATGCCCGAAGCCGCCGCGGTCCTGCCCGCCGGACCCGACCGCGATGTAGTAAGTTCCGTCTGCGTCCGGAGTGAAATAGGCCCGCGCCCACATCCAGATGAACCCACCGCCGTCCTGCTCTCCGAGCACCTGCTCGCCCGCTTCGTTGATGATCTCGAGGATGCTCGGATCCACCAGGTGGTTGTCCACATAGGGCGTACCTCCGTCGTCCAGGATCTGCATCCTGCTTTCCACCTCGATGATGTAGTTCTCGCCGGCGGTGGCGTCGAAGCCAAACCAGTCCCGGCCGCCGTCCTCCTCGGTAAGCTCACCGTGCTCGAGGCTGAAGAAGCCGTCACCAGTCGATATGGAGTTTTCCATCCGCAGGTCCGTCGGAGGCTCCGGGTTCGTGATGGTGGGCGGATCCACGACCGGTTCCTCGGGCGGCGTGATCTCCGGCTCCTCGATCTCCACCTGGAACACCGGGTGGGCCGGATCGTCGTCCAGCCCATGGAAGAGCCGGTTGATCCGGCTGCTGCCGGTTTCGGTGATCCAGATCCCGCCGTCCCTGGTTTCGGGGTTGTAGCCGAGACCGGTGCCGGCTCCGCCGCCCTCCACGCTGATCCCGTCGGTGTCGAGGTCGTCAGCCTGCACCGTGTAGCCGAACACCAGGGCGTCCGCGCCGTAGCTGCGCAGGAAGGGCGCGAACCGGCGGTTCTCTCCCACCTGCAGGTAGATGCCGGCGTAGTCGGCTGTCTCACGGGTGACCGGATTGACGGTCGTCACGTCGCCGGTGAAGTGCGCGGTGATCTCGATGACGTCGCCCGCGGTGTAGCCGACCTTGGGCTCTTCGCCTTCGGTGGCGGGCAGGGTACGCGGGACCGACGTGATCTCGAGTTTGTGGATGCCCACGCCGTCATTGTCGGTGATGGTGATGGTGCATTTGCCGTCGTGGCCTTTGTCGACGGAGTTGTTGAACCGGACTGTGAAGGTTTCGTCGATTTCGGGGTAGTCGTCCTCACGGGTGTGGAAGTTGCGTCCCATGCGGCCGTGCTTGGACTGGTACCCGTTGCTGGACTGGCGCTCGGCGTAGAGGCGCTCGTAGTCGGTCTCATCGGCAGTGATCGGGTCCGTGTACCAGAACACGCGCATGGTCTCGTGAGGCGGTTCCGAGTCGAACTTCTTCATCACCAGCAGGCGGAAGTCTTCGCCTTCTTCGACCTTCGTCTGCAGGCAGTTGATCTCCAGCCAGGGCTCGTTGCCCACCGCGTGGGGCGCCGCCATGGCCACACGATCGTGCGGGTAGAGTGATCCAATCAGTATGGCGAAGCCCAGCGCGCCGAAAAGCGCCACCAGCAGCGCAATGTTTATGGTCCGTGTCTTTCGAACCCCCAGTATCCCGAGGGCGCGTCGCATCAGTATGATAATCATCCGTGTATCCTCCCTTGGTTTGAGTTATCTCCGGCTGGTCGCCGGCGCCCGATGGAGGAAACCAGGCCCATCGGGCAATTCATCGTTATAAGAAATAGTTGATATTGCTTTATATGATATAAGTGTAAAGGTGGACCTGTGCTTCGTCAATGCCTGTGCCGGTGTCGTGCGTACCCCAGGTTCATTTGAACCGTCTTTGCGAGCCAAGCGCGGCAATCTCGTCAGGGCAGGGAACGCTGCCACGGGAACGCCATCGCGACGTCGCTGCGGTCCTCGCGATGGCAAGCCGGGCACGTGCGAGGGTCAGCGGGCGGCGCGAAGACCGCCGACCCGGCCCGGACGGCGGCGTCCCTCGATTGGGGTATAATCGCGGCACATCCTGATCCATCCCCGGAGGAAGGGGCCGTGCCGCGACCGCGCAGAACCGCCACCGAGCCCAGGGCCCACACGGAAGGGCATGACACGCCGGACCGACTGTCCCCGGTTACCGAGAACTACCTGCTGTCGCTGTACAAGATGTGGGAGGACTCCGACATTCCCACGTTGACGCAGCTGACGGAAGCGTTGCGCCAGCTCCCTCCCACCGAAGGCCTCGGAACCTCGGTGCCGTCGGTGGCCGGTATGCTGCGGCGGATGCAGAAGCAGGGCCTGGTGGACATCGGCAGCGACAAACGCATCCGGATGACGCCGCGAGGGAAGACGGAAGGGGAGAACATCGCGCGTCGGCACCGGTTGGCGGAGTGGCTGGTCGTGCGCCTGCTGGGAATGGAGCTGCACGAGGCCCACATCGAGGCGCACCAGCTGGAGCACGGCATGTCCGACGCCATGGAAGCCAAGCTCATGGAGCGGCTGGGCCACCCGACCCATTCCCCCTTCGGCTGGCCGATACCGGGCAGCGGGCCGACGACACCGTCGCCGGGGGCGGTCACGCTGGACAACGCCGCCAGCGGAACGACCTACCTGGTGGACCGGGTTCCCGAGGAGGATGCCGAGCTGCTGAAATTCCTGGGCGCGGCGCAGTTGGTGCCGGAGCGCCGGATCACCCTGGTGGAAGGTATGCCCTACCTCGGGGTCATGCAGGTGGAGACGGAGGTGGACCGCATCTCCATCGGATACAACGTGGCGCGGCAGATCGTGGTGCGGCCGGCCGAGGACGACGGCACGGACGATTAGGAGTTACTCGCTGAGCGTACGGCGCACCTCGGCCCACCCGTCGGCCATGGAGCGTTCGGGGAACGCCGGCGGTTCCGGCTCGGGCAGGACCTTCACGGTGACCAGGATCGGTCCCGGCCGAGCCATGATGTCCTCCAGACCGATGAGGAATTCCTCCAGGTTGTCGAACCGGCAGGTGTGAGCATAGCCGGCGCTGCGGGCCATGCCCTCAAAGTCGATGCGGTCCAGGCCTCTGATGGGCGTACCGTCGGTTGAGGTGTGGTCGGCGTCCTCCAGGACGAAGTGGACCAGGTTGCCGGGCGACGCCTCCCCGATGGTGGCCAGGCTGGCCAGATCGGTGCGCAGGGTGGCGTCACAGTCGAGCACGAGAATGCGGCGGCTGGGCTGGGCGATGGATAGGCCAAGGCCCACGGCCGGAGCGCGGTCCATGCAGTCGGTGAGGTCGATGTCCAGCTCGCGCCGTTCCGACACGTGGTGCCAGTCGCGCAGTGCGGCGGACGTCGATACGACCAGCGAATCCTGGCGATGGTAGTTGATGGCGCGGGCGACTTCGCGGGAGGGAATCATTGGGTTTTACATCGATACACAGGATGGAATACACAGGATAGACAGGATCCGGACTGAACGGAGACGGGATGCGGCGGTCAGTCATCGCTGTTGGCTTCCCGCTCCGAATCCTGGCGTGCCTCCGTGCGGCGCTGAGAAACCATGAGGTACAGGCCGGCGGGAATGAGCACGGCCCCGGGAACCGCCTTGAGCGCGTTGCCCTCCACGAAACCCAGCCAAAGCAGGTAGAAGCCGGCCACCACCACGGCCGACGCCAAAAGCCGGCCAAAGATGCTGAAGGGGCGGAACTTGGGCATTGCTGACCGTTTGGGTCGTCAGGCGCCGACGGCCTTCGACTGCGGCAGGGCGCCCAGCGCCGGCGCCAGGTATTTGGACGCCTGGCGCAGGTCCACCGCCACGATGTCCCATTCGCTCCCGTCGTCGAACCACTGCCGGTAGCTCACGAAGTCGCCGTTGTCCACCACGCGGTAATCGGCGTCCGCGTCCGGCTTGTCGCCCAGCGTCAGCGTGTCGGTGTCGGCGTCGTAGCCGCGTTCTGCGCTCAGTGGCAGGAACCAGCTGACGTTCAGTATGTCTATCCGCGTAACGTCCTCGCTGCCTACGTCCTCAAGGTCGAGAATGATCCCGAAGTCATCCCGTAGCGCGGCGCCGCTGCGTCCTCTTCGGTTTCCGCTTATCACCAGAGCGTCGTCTTCGGCGTAGTATTTAGCCTGCATCCCGCACCTCCAAGCCTCCACAGCGTTGGTGAAACCAGGGGCGACCGGCTTCGTCAATCCGCTTGGTCGCGTGCTGGTCAAAATGGGCTGACACAATCTCGGCGTCATCCAGAGAAACGGAAACTCGCAACATCACATCACGCCCGGGGACAAGCCCCCAGTAAGTCATAGTTGTACTGCCTCTCCGGTTTGTGCAGATGCCGCGCACAACCCAATTCTCAAGAGCCTGCTGAATCCTATAGGCAGTAACCTCGGCGCGCGAATCCTCCCGCGCGTGTCTGGTCAGCCATCTGGTAACCCCGCCCGCCGTTATGGTCTCGGGAAGTCCGCGCTGGAAGTCCAAAAGCGCGGCCTGGACCTATCGGCGGGCGGGAGGTAAAGCGCTAGTTGTCGCCGGCCAGTGCGGCGGTGACTTCTTCGTACGCCTGCTGGGCGGTGCGGGAGGCGCGGGTGCGGAACTGCACCGGCGTGTTCTCGATCTCGGGCTCCACGGCCAGGTGGATGAAGACCGGACCCTCGGCGGCCAGCACTTCGCTGATGCCGGTGGTGAAGTCTTCCAGGTTGTCGAAGGAGAAGACGGCCGCGTATCCGGCGCCCCGGGCAATCTCTTCCCAGTTGGTGACGCCGTCGGAGCCGGGAATCGGCTGCCCGCCGGTGACGGCATAGACGCCGTTGTTGAAGAGGAAGTGGTAGAAGTTCTTCGGAGCCTTGGTGGAGGTTGTGACCAGCGCGCCGAGGTTCATCAGCAGGCTGCCGTCGCCGTCCAGGACCATGACCTTGCGGCCGGGCTGGGCCAGGGCGATGCCGAGCCCGACGTTGCTGGCCTTGCCCATGGCGCCGGAGATCGGGAGGTCCAGGTTCTGGTTGGTGGTGACGGAGGGCAGGCCAAAGCGGACGTTGCCGGCGTTCATGGTGGGGACGACGACGGCGTCTTCGCGATTGGTGTCGATGACGCGCACGGCATCGGTGTTGTTGATCATGGGACTTGCTCCTGGGTTTCGGGGACGCGGGATACGCTGGGAAGGCAGGGGCCGACTAGGCGCCGAACTCGGTGCCGATCAGGACGGCCACGGGCCGGTTGAGGCGCTGGGACTCCTCGAAGGCGATGCTGATGCGGTCGGCGTCGTCATCGGTTTCCACCAGGTAGTAGTTGATGCCCCACGCGTGAAGGATGTGCTCGATGAAGCGGCCGGCGGAGTCGGGGGTGGGGCCGCGACGGGTCCAGCCGCGATAGCCGACCAGCATGACCAGGGGCTGGTTGAGGTCCAGGCACAGGCCTCGAATGGAGTCGCCGGCCTCGAAAACACCGGTGTTCTGGATGAGCACCACGGGGTTGGCGCCGCCGACCCACAACCCCGCGGCGACGGCCATGGTCTCGCCCTCGCGGCACACCGGGATCAGGTCCAGGGTGGGCTCTTCCATCATCATGTTGTAGAGGAAATTGGTCTCGCTGTCGGGCAGCCAAACCACGTGCGAGACGCTGTTCTTCTTCAGTTCCGCAACCAGGGATTGCGGATGCAAGACAGATTCGTACACTTCGGTGGTCATTCTGGGGGCTCCTTGAAAAATGCGCCGGGAAAGGCGTACTGTCGATGCGTTTTAGTCCATCCGGCATTATATGGGGTGGCATTTTGGGCGTCAACGAAAGCGAGCTTGAGCAGACGTCGGCCCAGCACTCTCGAGCGCTGGGCCGGTATCAAGCGGCCATTGGGAGCGGGCCCCGCACGCATTTTTGTGGGTGTGCAGACCACCCGGGCGTCATGGGAAAGTCACTGTCTGCGCTGCGGTCGTCTGCTCCGTGGCCCCGCCCACGGTCATGTTGACCAGATTGCTGTCGGTATCATAGTGAATCTCAGCGTTGGGGAAGTCGGTCGGCCCGTTGCCGTAACCGGTAATTCCATGGGACGACGCTGCGCCGTCCCCGACCGGGCGTTGGACGCTCACCTCCCATACCGGAACGTCAATCGGGCGGATGGGCCGGCCATAAATTTCAATGGTGCTATAAGATGATCCCTTGATCCAGGCCTGTTCGTCATCGTCTACGAAAGGAAACTTCAAGGACCCGAACCAGGTGGTCGTGTCGGCATCGACGTCCGTGATCCAAACCCCAAACCATTCTCCGTCGGCGTCCGCCCCGTCGGAAGCCAGTCGCACCCGGTAGTCGCCGTCGCTCCATTCGTAGTGGCGCCTCACCGATATGAAGTCTCCTTCGTAATCGCCAGCCTCGGAGAAGCCGCCGGGAGCCACCCTTGCGTTGTCGAGGTCTACGGTGCCCCACCTGGAGAAGATCAGAGCCTTGCTGCCGTCGTTTCTGGTCTGTATCCCGTAGTAGAGCAGCGCGTTGGAGATTTCATGGACGCCAAGCATCAGGTAGAGTCCGTTTCGGCTGGAGAAATTGCCGACGTCGTTATGAATGGTGAAATCGGTCGTCACTTCGCGGAGCCTCGGCCGCTGGTTCGTTTCAGTATCTCGGGGCCACTTCCAACTGATATGGGCAATATGCTCCGGGGCGGTTCCCAGTTCATAGAGTTCCGGCCGGTCCGGTATCTGTGTGGGAGTGGGTGTCGGCGTAACGGAGGGTGTTGGTGTGGGCGTGGGCGGCGCCGGTGTCGGAGCGTTTGATCCGGTCACCCTGAACTTCAGGTCGTTGTACAGTTTCCTGCCGTCCTTGGTGCAGACGGCGGCCTCGTGGGAGCACTGCCGGTCGGCCAGCAGGTAGAAGTGTATGTGGTCGGGAGAATCGGGCTGTACCGTAATGTCCCAGATGCGGTTCGATCCCTTCGTCCTGCGCTTGGCTTTGGTCACCGACGCGTTGGTCACGTCCAGCACCTGGTCGCGCAGCCTTTTGTAGCTCATCTGGATTTGGTCCGTGAAGTAGAGTTGAAAGGTGAAGGGATCAGTGCCATTATGGTCCTCCGGCAGGTTCTTCGCATAGGCCAAGGGGCGCGCCGCGCGCCTTTCCGGCAAAGCGTCCGAACCCTCGACCAGGGTGATGCTGACTTCAACCGTGTCGCCACTCTTCCAGTCGAGGTCGTCGGCCTCCCACCAGTAGCGTCCCGCGGCGGCGCTTTCCGGTTTCAGGCTGTCCGAGGCGAGGAATTCCTGGTCTCCGATTGCCAGCGTAAAGTCCCCGGGAAGTTCTCGGCTGATGTTGAGGTACAGGCTTTCAGCAAGGGTCAGCACGGTCAGTACGCGATATGCGCGTTCATCCAGCGAGAAGGACTGGCTGGAGAGCGCTCCCATGTCATCCCCCCAGGTTGAGTATCCGGTTGTTGCGGGAACGTACGACGTGTTCGAGCCCACCGTCAGCGTGGCTGACCAGGTGGCCTCCGGGTCCTCGCCGTCCTGGGCGGACGCCAAACCGCCGGTGAACAGCAGGGCGCCTAGACACGCCAGCAGAACGAGGCATGTCAGGGTGAGCAGGATCAGACGTATGGTGAAACGGTTGGAAAGGGTGCGATGTGCTTTTTCTATTGCGGTGCCAGTTATGCGCATGCGCTGTCTCCGGATGCTTTGTATTGCTGCAAGCCGGTACGCCGGAACGGCGGTCATCGCGACCAGAATCAGGATCGCGATCCGAATGGCGACCGCCTCTGACGCCGATGCGTCCCCCGCTTTCGTTATGCGCCCGCTCAAGCCCGACGGGCGTATCCGCCAGAGCGGGCATCCCGCGACCCGTTACGTGTGGCGGGGGTTGATGAGGTTCCGGGTTCTGCAGCCAGTTATTTCGGCGCTGGTTGGTAGCTGAGAGGTCGACGCTATCGTCGCCGATGCCAAATAATTCGATTACCTCCCCCTGGCGAAAGCACCCTCGCTTTCGCCAGGGGCTTCTGTGCCTGGGATGATTCGTCCTCGTGAGCGGATGAGCGAACCGGTCTCCCAGCCCCGGGGAGTAAGGGTTGGTTTGCGCCTGACGGCGCTATGCCGCCAGGCCGAGCACGTACTCGGCCACGCTCACCATTTGCTTGGGCGGCGGGGTGTGCCGGGGCAGGACGCGATCACCAGGCGATCGTTGCCCGTCAGGTAGCGCTACGGAGGTGGCTGCTTCCGTCCAGGGTTGCCGGCCTAACCGGGTCCGATCCCTGCGCTCCGTGCTGCCCCTGGTAATGGGAGCAGCGGGTTGTTTCAACTATTGGATCAACAACGGGCGCGGGGTGAGGGAGGCTGAGGCGCGCAATGGCCCCGGTCCCTGTATCTGCTTATCGTTTTCATGTTTCGATCCTATGTGTTTCTAATTTCGCTACGGGACGTACCGGATGGTATAGGCACAAACGCTATAGGCTGGTTCACGATGCGTCAATCACAATTTCGTGACGAAATCGTGCATATTTTGTGAAAATAGCAGTCACAATGTGCGGACGCAGCTACGCGCAAACGCCCTGCTGTGGTGGCTTTCAGCGCACTGAGCATGCGCGCGCGGGCGATTCCGGCGTCCGGCATCCGCGGCAGATCCCATGCTGGCCCGCTTGTGGGGTTTGCCCATCGTCGCTCGCGGTGATGGTGGGATGGCCTCTCAGACAGGCGGGCTGAGGTGTCCGCGGCAGCCGCGAAAGGGGCGTTGGGCGTCCCTGAATCTTGTTGACAGGCCAAATCGAATGTGATAATTTTCACCAGCCCAAAACGGGCTACGTAATTTCAGCCGCTTTACGTGGTCGATCCCGGGCAGAGAGCCCAGCAATAAACGTTCGAGCGCAGGTTCACCAGCCACATGCCGCAAACCGACCCCAACGCGATGAACGCGGTTCTCTGGGCCGATGTCAGCCTCTGGCTGACGTATCTGTGGATTTATTTCCCCCTGATCATCGTCTTCGCGTTCAGCATGCTGATCGCTCATGGCCTGATACCGTCGGGAGTGCAGACCGGGACCTACCCGGCGTTCTTCTCGCGCTTGCGATTACCCCTCACCGTGATCGGCCTTGCCGCGTTGGCGGGTGCCGTGGTCATGATGATCCTGACCATCATGCAGTCGCCAATAGCGCTGCAGCAAGTTTGGGAACGCCTCTTCGTATAACACGCGGGGCACCCGTCCGAAACGCTGCCGCACGCGCTGCCTGACGAAACCGCTCCCTGCCGCCAACAGACCTGCCGATTTCCATGCCGCCCCTCCCACCTACTCGACAGCTCATCCCGATGGCGATTGCCGGGCTGGTCGTGACGGCCATCGTCGCGTTCATCCTGGTCGTGCTGTTCATATCCTGGTTCTCCAACCCGCCCTTCGGCTGGGGCAATGCGCCGGCGCAGCCGATTGACTTCCCGCACACCGTGCACGCGGGTTCCGTGGAAGAGGGCGGTCATGCCATCCAATGCGAGTTCTGCCACCGCAACGTGACCTCGGGAGCGGCGGCCACCGTGCCGGCCGTTGAGGTCTGCGTGATCTGCCACAAGCAGGTGAACGGCAGCAACGTGACCACCGACGCCGTGGCGCCGGAAACGCTCATCAACATACAGCGGGTGCTGGACAAGCACGCTGAAGAGCGGCCCATCGACTGGGAGCGGGTGCATCGCGTGCCGGACCACGTCCGGTTCGTTCACGAGGCCCACATCCGGTTCCTGACCCAGGGCGAAGAACGCACGGTCACGCTGCCCATAGGGGACGAAAAGCCGATGAACCTGCCGGTGACCACCGCCGAGGCCTGCTCGGTATGTCACGGCGACGTGGCCAGCATGGAAGAGGTGCAGCCGCAGCAGGGCCAGTCGCTGAAGATGGGCACGTGCCTGGACTGCCACCGGGAAAACAACGTCAGCACCGACTGTACAATTTGCCATAAGTAGGCTGTCACAAGTGGGCCGCACGCCGCTACCGGACTCTTGAACCAATGAAACTGACGCGCCGCAACTTCCTCGCCTGGGCCGGCATCGCTGCAACGGGAGCGATCGCCTGCGACCTGTTCGACGACGAGCTGCGGGTGCAGAGCCCGGCGCTGATCCCCGAAGACCTGGTCAAGGGCCGCGACAACTGGTACGCGACCTACGACGGGTCGGTCCCCGGCGGCGAGGGCGTGCTGGTTCGGGTGATGGAAGGGCGCGCCAAGAAGGTGCGCGGCAATCCGCGCTTCCCGACGAACCAGGGCAAGCAGTCAGCCGTGTCCGACACCCTGCTGCAGTCGCTTTACCATCCCGACCGCATCGACGGACCGATGCTGCGCAACGGGCCCAGGGGTTCGGGTAGCTACCGACCCATCAGCTGGGAAGAGGCGCTGAACCGGTTCAACGCCGCCGTTGACGACCGTGGCCAGGGCATGCTGCTGATCACCGAGGACCGCAAGTGCAGCTTCGCGAAGATCTGCGGAGCCTTCGCCGAGGCGTTCGGCGGACGGCACGTGGCCTTCGGCGGCGCGGCGGACGACACGGCCTACCGGGCGGCGGTGAAGGACGTGATGGGCAGCGACAGCCTGCCGTTCCACGACATCGCCAACGCATATTCGCTGGCCAGCTTCGGTTCCGACTTCCTGTCAACCTGGGGGAACCCCACCGCTTACTCGGTGGCCTACGGCAGGTTCCGCTCCCGGCCGAACGTCGCAGACCGGGGCCGGCACTACCACTTCGGCTCGCGTTATTCGATGACTGCGGCCAACGCCGACAAGTGGATACCCATCAACCCGGGCTCCGAAGGCTACGCGGCCATGGCGCTGGGCTGGGCGGTGGCTTCGACCCATCCGGAATCGTCAGCGGTGGTGCGGATCACGGGCGAGGCCGGGCCGGGCGCGTTGAGCGAATTCATCCCCGACGCTCTGGTGGACGTACTGGGGATACCGGACGAAGTCCTGGACGGGAAAACCCTGCGCGAGTTCTTTGAAGAGTTGGCGCACGATTACATGGCCCACGGCGGACTGGCCATCGGCGGCGGCGGCGAGGCCGGCGCGTACAGCAACGGGCAGTTCAACGCCTCGGCCGTCCTGATCCTGAACCATCTCCTGGGCAACGTGGGACACGAGGGCGGCCTGCTGCCCGACCCAGGGAGCCCGATCTCAGACAGCCCAACTTCGGCCCCCGTGGCCTCCCTGGTCGACTGGCAACGCATCGCCGGCGACATCAGCAGCGGCGCCGCCCCCTTGGTCATCATCCACAACGCCAACCCGGTGCACGGCCTGCCGCCCAGCATGGGTCTGGAGGCGGCGCTGGGCAACGAGGGTGTGGTGGTCATCAGCGCCAGCCAGTTCCTGGACGAAACATCGGCGATGGCCGACCTGCTGATACCGGACCGGGCCGCGCTGGAGGACTGGGGAGACGACCTGCCCGACCCCATGCCGGGTTATCGCGTTTACGCCGTCCAGCAGCCCGTGGTGAACCCCCTGGCGGACCTGGATCCGCGGAGTTTCCCCGATGTACTGCTGAACGCCGCCGCTTCGCTGGGTCGGGCCGACAGCATGCCTGCCGAGAGCTACGAAGCGATGATCCGCGCGAACGTTGAGGAAACGCTCGGCGCGGACCTCAACGACACGCTGATGTACGGCGGCTGGTGGGACCAGAACGCCACCGGTCGGGTAGCGACCCCGCCGGAGGGCACGCTGGCCCGGATCGCCCGCAACGCTTCCCCGGCAAACATCGTGGGCAGCGGCAACTTCCAGCTGCAGCCCTACGAGCACCACACCCTGCGGGACGGGCGCAACGCGCACCTGCCCTGGGCCCAGAGCACGCCGGACCCCCTGACCACGGTGACCTGGCAGACCTGGGTCGACATAAACGAACAACAAGGCCGGCAGATGGGTCTGCGCGAAGGCGACGTGGTCAATATCACCACCGCCGCCGGCAGCATCCAGGCGCTGGTTTACCTGAATCCCGGCTCTCCCCCCGGAATCGCGGCGGTGCCCATGGGCGGCGGCCGCACCATGGGGTCCAGCTACGCCACGGACCGGGACGCGCGGGAGAGCGGGAACGTGATCTCCATACTGGAACCCGTCGTGGTCGACGGTTCCGGCGGGCTGGCCTGGGGCTCCACCCGCTGTTCGATAACGCCCACGGGCGACAGCATGGCGGTCTCCAAGCTGGAGGGTGACTACACCAGCCGAGAGGTTGGCGAGCACCCGGCCGAGCAGGTTTTCAAGAGCGTGCCCGCGGAGGGAGGAGGTCACTAGGGCCGGCGACCGGATTCCTGCTTTCGCAGGAATGACGTAACCATGCAGGAATGCTGAACGGAGACCCTGGGACGACTGAGAAATGCCTAACGCCGAATTTCCGCACAAATGGGGAATGGTCATTGACCTGGACAAGTGCACGGGCTGCCAGGCCTGTGTGGTTGCCTGCCAGGCCGAAAACAACATCCCCATCAACACCAAGGACTACTTCCTGCAGCGGCGCGCCTACGAGTGGATCCGCATCGAGCGCTATTGGGAAGGCGAGTACCCGAACGTGAAGGCGCGCTTCATGCCGGTGCTGTGCCAGCACTGCGAGAATGCGCCGTGCGAGCCGGTCTGTCCGGTGTACGCCACCTACCACAACGAAGAGGGCCTGAACGTCCAGGTTTACAACCGCTGCGTCGGGACCCGGTATTGCATCAACAACTGCCCGTACCAGGTGAGGATGTTCAACTACTGGCATCCCAACTGGCCGGCCCGCATGGAAAACCAGCTCAACCCCGACGTGACCGTGCGGACGCGCGGTATCACCGAGAAGTGCACCTTCTGCGTGCAGAGGATCCGCCGGGGCGAGATCGAGGTTGAGGCCCGGGGCGGACAGCGGCTGAACGACGAGCGCATCGTCGGCGGCAACTACGACCCGGCGTGCGTGCAGGCCTGCCCGACCAACGCCCTGATGTTCGGCGACCTGGAGGACCAGGATACCGCCATCAAGCCTTACTTCGACGACGTGAACGCACACCCGGGCCACGGCGAGCACGACCGCGAGACCCGGGGATACCGGCTGCTGGAAGAGATGAACACTCGCCCCAGCGTCATCTACCTGAAGAAAATCGACCAGTACCCCCTTAAGGGCGGACACTGATGGCTAGCGAAGCACAGGCCCATTCGGAACCGGGACACGACGCCCAGGGGCATGATTCCCACGAGCACGGCCATTTCGGGCCGGAGATGTGGGTAATCCCCGAGCGGTCGGGGTTGGTGTCCGGCGTTGTCGAGCGGCAGCAAGCGGGTTCCGGCCTGCTGCGCTGGGTCTTTATCGTCGGCGGCGTGTTGACGATACTGGGCATCGTGGGCTTCGTGCTCAAGCTGTTCACGGTGGGGTTCTCCGACCATCGTGACTGGGGATTCTACGTCGCGGCGTTCGCGTTCGTTTTCACGCTGACCGCCTCGGCTCCGCTGGCCGCCTGCGCCTTCCGGTTCACCAAGAGCCACTGGCGGCGGCCGCTGACGCGCATCGCTGAGGTATTCTCGGTGGTGAGCATCGTCAACATCCTGTTGTTCATCCCGGCGCTGATCGCATTGCCCGAAATTGGGGTGATGACGGAAAGCGGCGAGGAGATGGTGCGCCGGTCCATCTGGTTCCAGGAACTGGTCAACCCGTCCGGCTGGCTCATGGCCTCGATGATCGGGCTGGTGGTCTGTTCCCTGTCGATCCTGTGGCTATCGGCGATGCCGGACATGGCGCAGAGCCGTTCGCTGGTCACCGGATTCCGCGCGTCGTTGTACGGAAGGCTGGCCGGCGGCTGGTACGGCACCAAGCGGCAGTGGCAGATCCAGAAGGGTGGCCTCGCCATACTGGGCGGCCTGTACTTCATGCTGGTGGTGTTCGTCCAGTTCCTGATCGTCAGCGACTTCGCCATGGCGATGATACCGGGCTGGAAGGACTCGATCCTGCCGCCGTTCTACACGGTGATCAGCTTCCAGGGCGGCCTGGCCGCCATCCTGCTGACGGCCTACGCGCTGCGGCGCTGGGGCGGCTACCGCGACTACATCGGGCAGGCTCCGTTCTGGGCGGCCAGCAAGGTGCTGCTGGGCCTGACGCTGCTGCATACGTACCACCTGTTCGCGTTCTTCATCACCTACTGGTACGGCCGGCTGGAGGTCGAGCAGGCGATCCTGAACTACCTGATGTTCAAGTCATACATCGGCATCTTCTGGGCGCAGCTGTTCTTCACCTTCTTCATTCCGTTCCCGATCCTGGTGTCCAACCACGCCCGACGCGAAGGCTGGGGCGCGCCGCTGGCGGCCGTCTTCATCCTCATCGGCCTGATGCTGTTCCACATCCGCATATTTGCGGCGGCTTTTGCAGCGGCGCCGGCCGACCTGCACGGGCTCTATTTCCTGCCTTCCGACGCCTTCTCCTTCCCGGCGCTGCTGTTGCCGCCGCCCGCGGCGACGTTCCCGGACCTCTGGGACATATTCATGATCCTGGGCGGGGTTGGCATCGTGCTGTTCCTGCTGCGCGTGGGACTCGCGATCCTGCCGCCGCTGGCGATGTGGGAGATGAAGGAAGGCTCGATGTACCAACGGGTCGACACGCTGATCCGGGGCCGCTACCTCGTTCTGGCCAAGCCGGAGTAGGGTCGCATTGACGGAATACAGGATCACCGCGCTACGCTCGCAATGACGTCTGACGTACGCACGCTGAACTTGAAAGAACGCCAGCAAAGACACCGCCAGAGCCACGACAGGTAAGAGTAAGTCAAAATGCAGGAAGGCAAAGCCCTACCCGCAGCGCAAGTTAACCGGGACCTGCTGCGGTCCATACTGGAGACACCCCGCTGGTTCTGGCCGGTGGTGTCGCTGCTCGGTATGGTCGTGCTGGCGGCCGCCGTGACCATCGGCATCATGGTCGACCGGGGTCTTGGCATCACCGGCCTGAACTACAAGGTGGTCTGGGGCTTCTTCATCACCAACTTCGTCTTCTGGATCGGCATCAGCCACGCCGGCGTGATGCTCTCCGCGATCCTCCGCCTGGCCAAGGCCGAATGGCGCCGCCCGGCGACCCGTGCCGCCGAAGTCCTGACCATTTTCTCCCTGATGACGGCGATGATCATGCCGATCATCCACACCGGACGGCCGTGGCGCATCCTCTACTGGGCTTTCCCATACGACTTCGCCCGCGGCGTTTGGCCCAACATCCGCACCCCGCTGGTGTGGGACCCCTCCGCGATCCTGACCTACCTTACCTCTTCCACCCTGTTCGTGATCATCGCGCTGGTGCCGGATTTCGCGGTGTTGCGCGACCGGACCACCGGCTGGCCCAAGATCGTGTATACGATGCTGGCCATGGGCTGGGAGGGCAACCCCCGCCAATGGAAGCTGCAGATCATCGCCGGTGTGCTGCTGTCCGCACTGATCCTGCCCGTGTTCGTGTCCGTGCACTCCATCGTGTCCTGGGACTTCGGCATGGCGGTGGCCATCAAGTCGTGGCACAGCACGGTGTTCGCGCCCTACTTCGTGGTCGGCGCGGTCCACTCCGGCGTGTCCGCGGTGGTGTTCGCCATGATCCTGCTGCGCTGGGCCTACGGCTGGCAGGACTACATCCGGCACGAGCACATCGACGCGCTGGGCCGTCTGCTGATCGTCGTTGCCACCGGGTGGTTCTACTTCCTGGTGATGGAGATCATCTTCGGCATCTACGGCCTGGAAGGCGACGAGCTGGCGGTGCGCGCCCTGCAGTTCCTGCCCGGCGACCACGGCGTGGCCTACAACGTCTGGATGATAATATTCGTCGGCATCACCTACTTCCTGCCGGTCATCTTGTGGCTGCCCAAGGCGTGGCGGCGCAACCTGTGGATCATGTCGGCCGCGTGTATCTCGGTGAACGTGGGCATGTGGCTGGAGCGGTATCTGCTGTTCGTGCCCGGCCAGGCCAACAAGCAGTTCCAGACCTTCACGTGGAACGATTACCTGCCGCAATGGCCGGAGGCGCTGATCGTGGGCGCAACGTTCGCCTTCGTGTCGATGCTGATGCTGCTGTTCAGCCGGGTGTTCCCGCTGGTGCCTCTGTACGACATCAAGGAAGGGGACATTCTGAAGACGGAAATGCAGGTGGGTCGCCGAACCGTACCGGCGACGTTCCGAGAGGACTAGCCTTGCATGGATGTACGGGAAGGACGGGATTTCCCGGATCAACTGGATCGCCACGCTGGGCTCGCAATGACAAGGAACAAGGTTTAGAGTTATCGTCATGGCAATGCAAGGGATAATGGGGTTGTTGCGAAACGCGATGCCCGCAGCCAGAACGAAGCACACTGTTCTGGGACTGTTCTCGGACGCCGAGTCCGCAGCCACCGCCGGCGACGGGCTCAAGGCCGCCGGCATCCCCGACACCGACTATGACTTCCTGACCGACGCCCCCTACCCCATCGGGTCGCTGGGCGAGCGCGACGAGCCGCACCGCCTGTACCTCTATCCATTCATCGGCGCGCTGCTGGGGCTCTCCTCGGGCATCATGATCACGGCGATGACGCAGGTGGCGTACCCGCTGGTCACGGGCGGCAAGCCCGTGCTGTCGCTGCCGCCCATGGCCATCGTGTGCTACGAGGGGACCATGCTGGGCGCCATCCTGTTCACGGTGATTGGCATCGTCTTCGAGTCCCGCCTGCCCAAGTTCGACTTGGGACTCTACGACGACCGCATCACCCAGGGGTTCCTCGGGCTGCGCGTCAACGCGGAGCCCGGGCGGAGCCGCGAGGTGGTGCAGATAATGAACGCCGCCGGCGCCGTAGACGTCAAGGCGGACCAGTAGCAAGGACCGGAACCACCACCATGGCAACGCAAGGAATACTGGGCCTGTTCGACGACGCCTCGGCGGCGGCGGATGCGGGTGACGCCCTGAAGGCGTCAGGCATAGCCGAGACGGACTACCACTTCCTCACCGATATCCCCTATCCCGAAGGGGCGTTTGGCGAACCGATGGAGCGGCACAGCCTGTTTGTGTGGCCGATTGTCGGCGGAATCCTTGGCCTCGTTCTGGCCCTGATAGTCGCCGGCATGACCCCGCTGGCGGTGCCGATGACCATCGAGCCCAAGCCGATCCTGGCGATGCCGCCGCTGGCGGTGATCTGCTACGCCGGAGCGATGCTGGGCGCGATCCTGTTCACCGTGATCGGGATTGCCGTGTCGGTGCGGGCGCGGCTGGGCTCGCCGCACACGGACGACCGGATTGCCACCGGATTAATCGGCGTCCTGGTGAACGCCGGCGCCGCACAAGCGCCCCAGGTTACTGAAATCCTGAACGATGCGGGCGCACTGGACGTTACGACAAACCGCGCCTAGACTGGCCCGACCGCCGCGATTACCGAAGCTGAAAGTTGCAATGAGAAACTTGATGACACGGATTGGCTCTTTCCCCGGTACGTTCCGGCTCCCGCTCCTGTTGGCGGTGTTGGCAACGGTGGGGATAGTGGCGGCCGGCTGCTCGCAGGGTTCATACCCGCTGGATATCTTCTACGAAATGCACTACCAGCCGGCATACAAGGTGCACGAGCCGCCGCGGCTCAGCGTGCCGGAGTCGGCGGTGCCGTGGTACGGTTCCACGCCGCCGGAGTCCACCTCCTTCGCCGGTTCGGGCGCGTACATCTTCGCCACCAACTGCGCCATGTGCCACGGCGCCGAGGGTCTGGGCGACGGCCCGGTGCTGGCGCGGATGATCGTGGACTACGGCTACCAACCGCTGGACTTGGCCACGCAGAACCCCAACCTCAAGTCGGAAGCGGCCATGAGCCTGGATCGGGACGGACTGCGCGGCGTGATCGAGGGCGGCGTCAACGTCATGCCCAGCTTCAGAAAGCTGCTGACCCCGAATGAGATCGAGCTGGTGCTGGACTACGTGGAAGGCTGCATACAGGATGGCAATGCCGCGGCCTGCCAGTAGCCGCCTGTTAGTTCAAATTCCCTATCCGGCAGTGTCCCGCCGTGCTACCCTTGAAATAGCAGCCTATTCTGAGGAGCAGCACAGCGATGGCAGTCACTACCGAGACCATTATGGTGACGGTTGATTCCGAAGTAGCCGAAAAATATCGTTCGGCGTCCGACATGGATCGACGCAGGATGGACTTCTTGATTAATTCCCACCTGCGCCGAATGATGGGCCCCCGGAGGCCACTGGAAGAGATCATGCGGGATCTGAGCCGCGAAGCCCAAGAGAACGGGCTTACACCGGAGATCCTCCAGTCTATATTGGATGAATGACACCCCGGCTCCGTCTCGTGTTTGATACTAATGCCGTCGTCAGCGCAACATTGTCCGATGGTTCCGTACCAGGGCGAGCGTTAACCATTGCGTTGCGCGTCGGCACGGTTCTCATGTCCCGGGCGTTGAACGATGAATTGGATGATGTGCTCCGGAGACCTCGGTTCGACCGCTACGCCACTCTAGAGAGGCGCGAAGAGTTCCTGCGGAACTTGATGCTTGGCGTCGAACCGGTCGAAGTGATCGAATCAGTCCGTGCTTGTCGGGATCCCAAGGACGACAAAATCCTGGAACTGGCCGTCAACGGCAATGCTGACTATATCGTGACCGGTGATGACGACCTGCTGGCAATGAACCCATTTCGCGACATAGAGATTGTTAGACCAGCCGAATTCCTGGCGGTCGTCAGCTCTCAAACGACGGAACCCTGACCCTCTTAGGCCGGCAGGTTCAGGGGTGACCCAACTTCGCAGATTATGCGCCGCGGTGATGATTGTTATTGTCACAGGCGCGCTGTTCTCCGGCGTCGTCACGGCCCAATCCGGCGAAACGGCGCTTCGTACGACGAGACGAAGGCGCAGGAGATCGACCGGATGCTGATGTGCCCGGTGTGTCCGGCGCAGACCATCGACCAGACCTCGGTTCCCCTGGCGAAGCAGATGCGGGCGCAGGTGCGGGAACTCCTGGTGTCGGGAGCGACCCGGGAGGAGGCATCCCATTAATGAATCCCTTGTTGCGCTGGTTTAGCTGGGTTGTTTTGGTTGTGCCAGTTACAATTGTGCTCGTTGGCTGTTCGGCGGATAATGGCGGTTCTTCCTCGGGGTCAGATGGCGCCGACCCTGCGCGGGCAGACCGGGGCGCCGTTATTTATCAAGAATATTGCGCTTCCTGTCACGGACTTAACCTGGAAGGGCAACCTGGCTGGCGGATGCGAAACGCGGACGGAACCCTGCCGGCTCCTCCGCATGACGCGTCCGGTCATACCTGGCACCATAGCGATCAATTGCTGTTCGAGCTTACCAAGTTGGGACCCAGCGAAGTCATTGGAGGCGGCTATCAAAGCGCTATGCCCGGCTTTTCCGATATTTTGCATGATGATGACATTTGGGCAGTGCTGGCGTACATTGAGAGTCAGTGGCCCGACGAAATTCGCGCAGCACGCAACGCTCACTAGCCAAGGGAGCCCGGCGGATCACGCAACGTTGGAATCTCGGCTAACGGTGAAATTAGTGATAAAGGGTACCGTCCGCAGGCCATATGCGCCCATCCTGGTTAGTGTTGCCACCATGATTGGGTTGGTCCCAGGCATATTGTTCTCCGGCGTCGTCACGGCCCAATCCGGCGAGACGGGAGCTTCGTACGACGAGACGAAGGCGCAGGAGATCGACCGGATGCTGATGTGCCCGGTGTGTCCGGCGCAGACCATCGACCAGACCTCGGTTCCCCTGGCGAAGCAGATGCGGGCGCAGGTGCGGGAACTCCTGGCGTCCGGAGCGACCCGGGAGGAGGTGCTGGCCTGGTTCTCCGCGCCCGAACGTTACGGGCCCAGCGTGCTGGCCGAGCCACCCCGTTCCGGCTTCTACCTGATCGCATGGATCGTCCCCGGCGTGGTCGTGGTGGCGGCGCTAATTGGGGGGCTGCTCACACTACGGGCGATGCGCGGACGGCGTGGCGCCGCCGCCGAGGACCCCGCGCCGGGCGACGGTGACGGGTTGCAGCCTTACCTGGCCGCAGTGGACCGCGACCTGGCCCTGGACGGCCGGGACAGGGCCGAGGAAACCTGAGCATGGCTGATCTGGGAGCGGCCTGCCTCTGGATGGGGCTGGCGCTGGCGGCCTATTCCTTCTTCGCATCCGTTGGCGGGCAGCTGCGCGGTTCGGTCGCGCTGATGGACAGCGGACGCAAGGCGTCCTACGTGCTGGTGGTGGTCCTTCTGGTGTCCACCCTGTCGCTGGTGCAGTCGTTCATCGCGCGGGACTTCTCGCTGCAGTACGTGGCGGAGCACAGCAACCTGGCGATGCCCAACATCTACACGTGGGTCGCCTTCTACGCCGGCAACGAGGGGTCGCTGCTCTACATCGCCTTCGTGCTGTCGGTGATGTCGGCGCTGGCCATCTGGCTGGCCCCAGCATCGGCCCGGCCCACGCTGGCGTGGACCACGGCCATCCTGATGCTGATCGAGGTGTTCTTCCTGGCGGTCATGGGGTTCATGGCCAATCCCTTCGCCAAGCTGCCGTTCCCCGTGCCCGACGGGCAGGGCATCAATCCCCTGCTGACCCACTTCGGCATGTTCTTCCACCCGCCGGCGCTGATGGCCGGCCTGGTGGGCATCAGCATCCCCATGGCTTTCTCCCTGGGCAACCTCATTGGAGGCAAGGGCGGTGACGAGTGGATCGACGCCGGCCGCGCCTGGGGCGTGGGCATCTGGGCGCTGCTGGCCGCCGGCCTGCTGCTGGGCTCCTGGTGGGCCTACACCATCCTGGGCTGGGGCGGGTTCTGGTTCTGGGACCCGGTGGAGAACGCCGCGTTCATGCCGTGGATCGCGCTGACGGCCTTCGTCCACTCGATCATGGTGCAGAAACGGCGCGGGATGTTCCGCATGTGGAACATCGTGCTGATTGACGTGGCCTTCGGGCTGGCGCTGTACGGTATGTTCATGAACCGGGGCGGGCCGGTGCCCTCTGTGCACTCCTTTGGCGCGTCCACCCTGGGTTGGGTGTTCCTGTTGTTCCTGGCCTTCGGCGTGATCGTGCCGCTGGCGATCTTCTTCTGGCGATACGAGCGGATGAAGAGCGCGCAGAGCCTGGACTCGATGCTGTCTCGCGAATCGGCGTTCCTGGTGAACAACCTGCTGCTGCTGGGCATCGCCTTCGCCACGCTGTGGGGCACGGTGTATCCGCTGCTGTCGCGTCTGTTCGCCGAGCAGGAGATCACGGTGGCCCGGCCCTTCTACGACCAGGTGAACGGCCCGCTGATGCTCGGCCTCGTTCTGCTGATGGGCGTCGGGCCGCTGTTGCCGTGGCGTCGGGCGAACCTGCGCTCGTTGCAACGCGCGCTGCTGGTGCCGGGAATCGTCGCGCTGGCGACCGTTGCCGTCCTGCTGGTAGTGGGCATCCGGCAGCCCTACGCGGTGGTCGGATTTGGGCTGTGCGCGTTGGTGACGGCCAGCATCGTCTCCGAATGGGTGCGAGGAACGAGAGCCAGGCGGCGCAGCGTGGGCGACAATCCGGCGGTTGGGTTCGTGCGGCTGGTCCTGGCCAATCGGCCCCGCTACGGCGGCTACGTCGTGCACCTGGCGGTGGTGATGGTTGCCCTGGGCGTGGTGGGGCAGTCTTTTTACGGCGTGCAGCGCGACGTGGCCCTGATGCCCGGCGAGTCGGTGACCGTGGAGGAATACACGCTGGAATACGTGGACACCACCGCGCTGGCATTCTCCGACCGCACCCAGTTCCGCACTACGGTGGAGGTTTACCGGGACGGCGAACTGCTGGAAACCATGCATCCCGAGCGGACGTTCCATCCGGCTTTCAACATGGCGTCGACGCGGGCGGCGATACGCTCCACTCCGGTGGAGGACTTCTACGTGGTGCCCAGCGAGAACCGCGAGGACGGAGCGGTGGGCTTCCGCATCCTGGTGAACCCTCTGGTCTGGTGGATGTGGGTGGCCGGCCCGGTGATGGTGTTCGGCACGGTGATTGCGCTGTGGCCGTCCCGAGCTCCGGTGCGCCGTCCGGTTGTGGTTGCCTCGCCGGCCACGGGCGCGGCCGACTAGCTGTCCTCGATCTGGAGGCCGACGGGATGGTGCTGGGGTTGGCCATAGCGGTGGCGCTGCTTGTCGTCGGGGTCACGGCGTGGCCGTTCTTGGCCGGTCGATGGCGAGCGACGAGCAGGGCGCCTGAACGCGAGCACGTGGATGGCGCTGAGCTGGCAGGATCCGCCGCGCTGGAGGACGTGTACGAGGCGATACGTACCCTGCGGATGGAGCACAGCCTCGGCCGCATCAACGACGGCGACTTCCGTGCGCAGTTGGACCAGTACCGGCTGCAGGCGGCGGAGATCCTGCGCGACATGGACCGGGAGGAGCATGTCGCGCGGGATGGATAGCGCACCGGCGCCGGCAGTGCCGGACCCTTATGGCGCGCGGCCCAGCCCCAGGGACATATACGAGCTGCTGCGCCTGCCGGCGCTCGTCGCGACTCTCACGGCGGTGGCTACCTGGCTGATCTGGTACTATACCAATACCTCCTGTACACCGGAGTTGGCGACGGTCATCGGCTGCAACCCGACGACCATCGCGAGGTACATCGACATTGAAGTTTACGGGAAGATGCTGACCCTTTCAGCGATCACCGGGGCGGCGGGAGGAGTCTGGAACTACGACATGTTCACCAAGATGCGGGCGGCCATTGCCGCGGAAAGAGCCCGGGCCGACGAGGCAGAGAAGCAGTTGGCGGAGTTTCGCCGGCAGGCGGAAGAGGAACGCCGCCAGTGGGATGAGGAACGCCGTCTGGAGGATGAGGAACGTCGCCGCCAAGCCGAAGAGGAGCGCCGTGAGCGGGACGAAGAACGGCGGCAGGAACGGGAATCGTTTATGGCCATGCTTGCGGAGGAGCGCCGGCGGTCGGATCAGAACCAGCAAGCGTTCATGGCTGGCCTTAGTGAAATCACGGCGCAGATGGCCCACCTGGTGCAGCAGCGTAACGGCGATAACGGTAACGGTCACTGATGTTCGCTATGGCCGTTTCCGAGCCATTGAAACGACGCCAGATACATCACCGGCGGGAATAAATCAATGTTCACCAAGATGCGGGCGGCCATTGCCGCGGAAAGACACCGGGCCGACGAGGCAGAGAAGAAGTTGGCGGAGTTTCGCCGGCAGGCGGAAGAGGAACGCCGCCAGTGGGATGAGGAACGCCGTCGGGAGGATGAAGAACGTCGTCGCCAAGCCGAAGAGGAGCGCCGTGAGCGGGACGAAGAACGCCGCCAGGCCTGGGAGTCTTTTATGGCCATGCTCGTTGAGGATCGCCGGCGGGCGAACGAAAGCCAGCAGGCGTTCATGACCGCGCTGAGCGAACTCACCGCACAGGTGACCCGCCCGGTGGAACGGCAGAACGGCAACGGGCGCAACGAGCACTAGCATTTCGCCGCGTGCCCGCTAACGGACGAGCGGCGGACCGCGTTCTTTGAGCTGACAGTTGTTCTTAAAGGCGGCTTTCCTCGTCCTCATAGCATCGGCGTTGCTGTCTTTCGGACCGACGCCGCTGTCTGGGCAGTCCCCGGACACCGTTTCGGTGACCGGTACACTGGTCAACGGCACCACAGGCATGGATGCACCGGCGGGCATCACGGTGCTGCTGCACCGGTTCGGTGCCGGATCGGGATCGGTGGACACCTACGAGGAGACCACCGATGATGGCGGCGCCTTCCGGTTCGACGACGTGCCCGCGGTATCCGATGGTGACAGCCTGGCGCTGGCCGTCGACTACGGGGAGACGCGCTACACCGAGGTGCTGTCGCAGTCCGAAGTGGCCGAGCCGGTGGTGCTGACGGTCTACGAGTTCACCCGCGACGTGGGCGTGGTGGAGACCACGGACCAGTCGATCATCGTCGCGGGGATCGACTCGGCGACCCGACGCATGGCGGCGGTGCAGCTCTTCACGCTGGAAAACCGCAGCGACACCACCCTGGTTCCTGACCTCTCCGCGCCGCCCATGATCGGGCAGTTCAGCTTCCTGCGGTTCTCCCTGCCGCCGGCTGCCACCGACCTGGACGTTTCCACCAACCTGGTGGGCGGCGAGGTGATACCCGTGGGCACCGGGTTCGCCATCACCGCGCCCGTGCCTCCGGGCCGGCACCAGGTGAGTTTCACCTTCACGCTGCCCTACGAGGCTAACGAGGTGACGTGGCGGGACAACACCCTGCAGGGCGCGGAATCGCTGCAACTGCTGATCCCAACGGAGTTCGGGAACATCGGGGTCGGCGGACTGGCTCCCGCCGACGGCTTCTCGGTGGGCGAGGTCACCTACCGGGCGTGGGGCGCCGAAAACCTGGCGCCCGGAGAGGGGATCAGCATCACGCTGTCCGGATTGCCCGAGCCGACCTGGATTGACCGGGTGGGCAACCCGCTGTCTGAGGCCAGGTTCTGGTTCAGTGCGCTGCCCGTCATGGTGGGCGTGGCGCTGGCGGGACTTTTGGGCTGGGGCATCTGGCGGCGTCCGACGGCGAGCGCGGGCTGATGAACCGGCGTGGCTGGATCATGCTGGGGACGGCGGTCGTGCTCATCCCGCTGTTTGCCCTGCTGGCGTGGGCAGCGGTGCGGCAGCAGGGAGTGCCGAGCGGCGCGGGTATCAACGCGCAGTTCGGCGAGGTTCGGGTGTCCGAGGGGCACGCTGCGGACTTCATGCTGGAGACGGCCGACGGCGGCGTCCTGCGGCTGGCCGACCTCAGGGGCAAGGTGGTGATGGTGGACTTCTGGGCGTCGTGGTGCGGGCCGTGTCGACAGGAGGCGGCAACGCTGAACCGCATCTACACAGCCTACTCCGATGCGCCGGTGGAATTTGTGGGCGTCAACGTCTGGGATACTCCCGACGCTGCCGAGGTCTTTCTGGTGGAGTTCGGGGTCGCCTACCCCACGGGCGTGGACGCCGACGGATCGGTTGCTTTGGAATATGGCGTGCGCGGCATCCCGGAGAAGTTTTTCATAGATGCTGACGGCTTGGTACGGCGGAAGTACGTCGGGCCGATGCCGGAGGACGTGCTGCGCGCCGCATTGGATGAGCTGTTGGCGGAGGCTTCGGCGCAGGGCGGGTGACCCATGCCAACAACAGGCCGGGTGATACAATCCGGCGCACCGGAGGCCCGAATATGACCACGCCAGAAAGCAACGTTCAAACGGGAAACGCCCCGGTGGCGCTGGCGATGGACTGGGGTGGGACGTGGGCCCGCGCCGCGGTCATAGACCGTCAGGGGACCATCCTGTGGCAGGACCGGGTTGCCAATGAGCCGGGCGCGCTGCAGGACCAATTGGTGCACGCCGCCGGCGGGTTGCTGCAGACCGCGAGGGACTGGGCCGGCGGACGGACGATCGCCGGCGCGGGGATCGCCCTGGCCGGCTCGATCGACGCCGCGAGCAACATGCTGCTGTCATCGCCCAACCTGCCCGCGTTGAACGGGGTAACGCTGCCCGCGCTGTGGGAGCCGTTGCTGGGCGCGCCGGTCTGGGTGGGCAACGACGCCAACCTGGCAGCCCTGGGCGAGTACTACTATGGGGCGGGCCGACCGGTCCGTCTGCAGGACACGCCGTCGCGGACGCTGGTGTTCATAACTTTTAGCACTGGCGTCGGAGCGGGCATCGTTGACCGGGGTGAGATGTTCACCGGCGCGGTGGGCGCCGCCGGCGAAGTCGGGCACATGACCATCGACCTGCGTGCCGACGCTCCGGCCTGTGCCTGCGGAAACAGCGGCTGCCTGGAAGCCCTGGCATCGGGCACCGCCATCGCCCGGGCGGCCCAGGCTCGCCTGGCTGACGCCACCCCGGGGTCGCCGCTGCAGCGTGCCTACGAAGCCGACGCGGTGTTGACCGGCGAGGCGGTGTTCGCCGCCGCCGCGCGGGGCGACAACGTGGCCCTGGAGGTGATCGAGGCGGCCGTTGGGGCGATCATCGTCGGGTTGGGCAACGTGCTCAACATCTTCAACCCCGACGTGGTGGTGATGGGTGGCGGCGTGACCCTGGGCCTGCGGGAGCTGGGCCTGCTGGGCCAGATCGAGGAAGGCATGCGGAGGCGGGCGATGAGCTCCGGCCACCGGGCGTTCCGATTGGCCCCGGCCACCTTCGGCGACAGCCAGGGTATGGTGGGAGCGGCCAGCCTGGTCTGGGCCGAGGCGGCGAAGCGCTAGGTGGCCTCTCCCCGCAGCCGGCGGAGTCCGGCTTCCGGTTCGGCGGTGGCGGCTCATTCTGACAGGCTGGTTTCGGCGGCGGCGCGGGCGGCGCGCTCTTCCTCGTGGGTTTTCACCCATTCTCCGGTGGCTGGATCGTAAAAACGCAGGATGTCCTCTGTCCAGACCAAATCCAGCCCCAACGTGGGGCTGTAACCTCGAGGACTGCCTTCAACGTCTATCTCCACCGAGATGCGTTCCCACTGGCCGTTGACCTGCCGCTCACCGACTAACTGTCATTTGCCGCGGTCTTTGACCCAGTAAACCACGAAAATAACCAAGGTCTTTGACCCGTATTTCCGAGGTCATTGACCCACCTTGGGAGCCAGATCGGCGACCATTCGCGCACTTCAATGTTGAGGTGCAGCGAT
>JAJEIA010000101.1 GCA_022823505.1 Dehalococcoidia bacterium | reverse complement strand
CGTGTGCGCGGCGCGGGGCCACGGATGGCCAGGAGCGCCGCGCGCCGATCTGAGCTCGCCAGGGATGGCGAGCGAGGTTAAGCGGGCAAGGGTTATTCGCGCGCGCCCTCGCGCCCCCAATCAGCGCGACTTGCCGACCTGAAAACCCCTCCTATACCGGCGTCAACGGCCACAACAACGGCAACAGCACCATTACTGTCACGAACACCACCACCGTCAACGGCAGCCCGAGCCTGAGATAGTCCCCGAACCGATACCCCCCCGGCCCCATGACCAGTATGTTCGCCGGGTGAGAAATCGGGCTCGCAAAGCTGGCCGACGCCGCCATCGCCACCGCCATCATCGCCGTCTGCGGCTCGATACCCAGGTCCGCGCAGGCCGAGAGCACGATTGGCGACATCAGCACCGCCAGCGCGGCGTTGGGCATGATCATGGTGCCGGCCGCGGCGATCACGTACAGTCCGCCAATGACCCACCAGGGACCCAGCGGCCCCACGTACTGCATGGTCAACTGGGCGAGAAACTGGGCCGCGCCGCTATCCAGCATGGCGTTCCCCAGGGGCAGCATGCCGGCGATCAGGAATATCGACCTCCAGTCGATGGCCCTGTACGCGTCCTCCATGGTCAGGCACTGGGTAAGCACCATCAGGGTGGCGCCGATGACCGCGGCGACGTAGATCGGCAGCCATCCCACCAGGACGCTCATCACCACGCCGAACATGATGCCCGCCGCAATGGGCGCGCGCCGGGTATCCAGCATGCGCTGGGTCACCGGCGTCAATACCAGGAACTCCGGATCGCGCTCCAGCACCATAAGCCGTTCGCGGGGACCCAGCAGCAGCAGCGCGTCGCCCATTTCCAGGTTCAAGCGGTCCAGGTTGGAGCGGATGGACTCGCCCTGGCGCCACAGGGCTACCAGTTCCAGCCCGTAAGTGTCACGGAAGTTGATCTCGGTCAGGGGCCGTCCCGCCAGTGCCGAGCGAGGTTCCAGGGTGGCTTCCAGCAGGCTGAGCCGGTCGGACTCAAACGCGCTCAAATAGGTATGCGTGCTCCTCTGGATCTGTAGTTCCTGGAGCCCGCGAAGCACATCCAGGTCCTGGCGGCGTCCCTGGACCAGCAAAATGTCATCGCCTCTGAGCGGCAGGCCGGGCTCCGGCATGATGGTCAGGTCGCCGTCCCGGAACAGCGCCAGCAGACGGAAGTCGAAAGCATCCCCGATGCGGCTGCGTTCCAGCGTGTCGCCGGAGAGCTGGGACTGCTGCGGCACGCGAACGACGAAAATATAGTCTTCGAGTTCGTAGGTATCCCGCAGCGTCGCCTCGTCCACGTCCCGGTAGCGGGCGAAACTCGGTGAGCGCTGCAGCTCGAGAGCGGTTTCCGGGCGGGTCTGCAACAGCAGGGTATCCGACGGCCGCAGCGGGACGTTGGCGAGGTTGGACCGGCGCACCAGCGAGCCGCGGCGGATGGCAAGGACGTTCGCGCCATGGGTCTTGCGAAACTCCGAATGGTGAAGCAGATCGCCGTCCAGCGGCGAGCCTGCCTCGACCACGACTTCCATCAGTTTCACCTGGCCTTGCATCAGGCCCTGCAGCACCGGCGCTTCCCGCTCGATAATGAGCTCGCTCCAGCGCTGAAACTCGCGGAACCGGTCCAGCCGACCCTGTACGATGAGCTTGTCGCCGCCCTGCAGCACGGTCTGGCGCGTCGGCATGAGTTCGGTGTCGCTGCCCTGTTCCCGGGCGACGACGATCAGACCGGTAGCAATGCCGATCCGGCTCTGCGCCAGGGTCTTGCCGACCAGGATGGAATCGTGGGGCACAAGCATCTCGAATGCCCGGGTGTGCAGGCCGTACTGGGTTCTGAGATGGCGCTGACTGCGTCTCTGGGTTTGTTCCTCCCGCTTTACGCTCGGCAGCAGAAAGCGGCCGAGCAGCGCAATGAACAATATCCCGACGACCAGTACGCCCCCGCCGATGGGCGTGAAGTCGAACAGGCCGAAGGATGGCTCGCCCGCCTGCTGCAGCGAGTTGGCAATCAGCAGGTTGGGCGGTGTGCCGATCAGTGTCGTCAATCCGCCCAGCAGGCAACCGTAGGCCAGCGGCATGAGCAGTTTGGACGCGGGAATCCCGGTTCGCCGGGTGATCTCGATGACCACCGGCAGCATCAGCGCCGCCACGCCGATGTTGTTCATGAAAGCGGACAGTACGCCGCCGGTGAGCATGATGACCACGGTCACGGTCCCCTGGCCGGTACCCGCAAAGCGCAGCACCGTTCGCCCGATGACGTTGGCGATGCCCGTTCGGGTCAGCCCGTCGCTCAGGATGAACATGGCCCAGACGGCAATCACGGCGCCATTGGAAAACCCGGCCACCGCGTCCTGGGGTGTGACCAGGCCGGTCACGGCCAGCGAGCCCAGGACGATGAGCGCGGTGACGTCCATGCGGACCTTCTCGGTGACGAACAGAACCAGAGCGCCACCGAGGATGATCAGGACCAGGGCGATGTCGAACGTCATGATGTGCTCACCGGCCGAACCGCGCCTATGCCGGCGCCAGGGGCCACAACAGCGGCAGCAGCACCATCACCGTGACGAAGACCACCACCGTCAGTGGTATCCCCAGCCTCAGGTAATCGCCGAAACGGTAGCCGCCGGGTCCCATCACCAGGATGTTTGCCGGATGGGAGATGGGGCTGGTGAAACTGGCCGACGCCGCCATGGCCACCGCCATCATCGCCGTCTGCGGCGCGATGCCCAGGTCGGCGCAAGCGGACAGTACGACCGGCGACATCAGCACGACGAGCGCGGCGGTGGGAATGATCATGGTGCCGGCCGCAGTCATGACATACAACCCCGCGATCACCCACCACGGACCCAGCGGTCCCACGTATTGCATGGTCAACTGGGCGAGATACTGCGCCGCGCCGCTCTCCTGCATTGCGGTCCCCAGCGGCAGCATGCCCGCTATCAGAAAGATGGCCCTCCAATCGATGGCCCTGTATGCGTCCTCCATGGTCAGGCACCGAGTGATCACCATCAGCGTAGCACCGATGACCGCGGCGGCATAGATCGGCAGCCATCCCGCCAGAACGCTGAGCACCACACCGAGCATGATGCCCGCCGCAATGGGCGCGCGCCGGGTATCCAGCATCCGCTGGGTGACCGGGGTCAATACCAGGAACTCCGCATCGCGCTCCAGCACCATCAGCCGTTCGCGGGGGCCGAGCAGCAGCAGCGCGTCGCCCATTTCCAGGTTCAACCGGTCCAGATTGGAGCGGATGGCCTCGCCGTGGCGCCACAGGGCCACCAGTTCCAGTCCGTAGGTGTCGCGGAAGTTGATCTCGGTCAGGGGCCGACCCGCCAGGCTCGAGCGGGGTTCCAGGGTGGCCTCAAGCAGGCTGAGCCGGTCGGACTCGAAGGCGCTCAGATAGGTGTGCGTGCCTCGCTGGATTTCCAGTTCCTGCAATCCCCGCATCACATCCAGGTCCTGGCGGCGTCCCTGGATGAGCAGGATGTCGTCGCCCCTGAGCGGCAGGTCGGGCTCGGGCATGATGGTCAGATCGCCGTCCCGGTACAGGGCCAGGAGACGGAAGTCGAAGGCATCCCCGATGCGGCTGCGTTCCAGCGTATCGCCGGATAGCTGGGATTGCTGCGGTACGCGAACCACGAAAATATAGTCCTGGAGCTGATAGGTATCCCGCAACCTGGCCTCGTCGACCTCCCGGCAATGGGCAAAGTCCGGAGAATGCACGAGCTCCGCCGCCATCTCCGGGCGAGTCTGCAGCAGCAGGGTATCCGATGGCCGAAGCGGGACGTTGGCGAGGTTGGATCGGCGCACCAGCCGCCCGCGGCGGATGGCGAGGACATTGGCGCCATGGGACTTGCGGAACTCGGAATGGCGGAGCAGCTTGCCGGCCAGCGGCGAGCCTGCCTCGACCACGACTTCCATCAGTTTCACCTGGCCTTCCATCAGGCCCTGCAGCACCGGCGCTTCCCGCTCGATGATGAGCTCGCTCCAGCGCTGGAACGCTCGAAACCGGTCCAGCCGCCCCTGCACGACAAGCCTGTCGCCGCCCTGCAGCACGGTTTGGCGCGACGGCATGAGTTCGGTGTTGTTGTCCTGTTCCCGGGCGACGACGATCAGCCCCGTGGCAACGCCGATCCGGCTCTGTGCAAGGGTCTTGCCGACCAGGATGGAATTGTGGAGCACGCGCATCTCGAAAGCCCGGGTATGCAACCCGTACTGGGTGCGCAGATTGCGTTGACTACGCCTCTGAATCTCCTCCTCGGGCTTGATGGAGGGCAGCAGGTGGCGGCCGAGCAGCGCAATGAACAACGTCCCGGCGATCAACACTCCCCCGCCGATGGGCGTGAAGTCGAACAGGCCGAAGGAGGTCTCCCCCGCCTGCTGCAAGGAACTGGCAATCAGAAGGTTGGGCGGTGTGCCGATCAGCGTGGTCAATCCGCCCAGCAGGCAGCCGTAGGCCAGCGGCATGAGCAGTTTGGACGCCGGAATCCCGGTTCGTTGGGCAATCTCCACGACCACCGGCAGCATAAGCGCTGCGACCCCTATGTTATTCATGAACGCTGACAGAACGCCGGCGGTGAGCATGATGACCACGGTCATGGTTCCCTGGCCGGTGCCCGCAAAGCGCAGCACCGTTCGCCCGATGACGTTGGCGATGCCGGTTCGGGTCAGCCCGTCGCTCAGAATGAACATGGCCCAGACGGCAATCACCGCGCCATTGGCAAATCCGGCCACCGCGTCCTCGGGCGACACCAGGCCGGTCACGACCAGCGCGCCCAGCACTATGAGCGCGGTGACATCCATGCGAACCTTCTCGGTGACGAACAGCACCAGAGCGCCGCCGAGGATGATCAGGACCAGGCCGATTTCAATCGTCAAGATGTGCTCGCCGGTCGATCAGAACTTCCATACCAGCAACGCCTGCACCGTGTTCTCGTCGGTGGCGCCGTCGCCGAGTTTGTTCAACCAGTACTGGTACTCGAGCCCAAGGGACAAGTGATCGTTGGGACTCCAGCGGAACTGCGGTTGGGCGAGTATCCAGTGTTCGACCTTGCCGCCGAACTCGTTGTCCCTTCCGGCGATGTACTCGATGTGGCCTTCGATGCTGAAACTGGATTGGCCGATGGTGAAGGGTCGCGCAAAGTTGAAGTCGATCATCCAGGAGTCGCCTTCCCGGGGGGCGCCCCCGGCGGCCGCTCCTTCGCTGTCGTCGATGTAGGCGGTGAAATCGAGGTTGGCGAATGCAAACCAGCCCAGGTCAAGCGCCAGGCGAACGCCCGGCAGGTATTTCTTGACGTCGGCGTCCGATGCCCAGTTGAAGCCCCAGATAAGACCGATGTCGGAGACGATTCCGCCGCCGACGGTTCTGCCCGAGATCTTGCCGAGACTGAAGTTGGAGTACCACTCACCGTAGATGTCGAAATCCTGAAAACCCGGATCCTGAGCATCCAGGAAGTCGATGAAGAAAAAGTTGTCGCCGTACTTCCAGCCGCTGGCGTGCTGAAGCGTGTAGATGAAGTGATTCGAATCGCCGCCGCCGGCAAACGTGGGGATATCCAGGTTGCCGTACGACAGGTGCGCCTCGGTGATGCTCCAGTCGGCGCCCTGGACCGGCAATGCCCACATCAGGGCGAGCGTCATCACTCCACTGACAGACGGACGTGGAGCAGTGGATGGTTGTGAGTTCAATTCGAAGTTCGCATCCGGTAACACGCCCCCCAAAGAATACCGCAGGTCAGCGGTACCGGTCGGCGATCGCTGCCAGACCTGCGTCCAGCATACCCCGGTCGAGCCACTCCCCCCGCACCATGACGCCCAACGGTCGGCTTGCGGCGCCCACGTCTTCCAGCGGATTGTCCGCCAGCAACACCAGGTCGGCCGCCAGACCGACGGCGATACGCCCGAACTCGTCCTCGGCCTCGAAGAAATCGGCGGGCGCGACCGTGCCCATGTGCAGCGCCTCGTAGGGCGACAGCCCGGCCTCGACCATGTAGGCCAGTTCGTTGTGCAACGAAAAACCGGGTACATTAAAGAACTGAGGCGCGTCGGACCCGAGCAGCAGACCGACGCCCTCTTCGTGCATGATCCTGACGATCCGGTTACGCAGTTCCACCAGGCGACGTCCGTCGCCCGGCTCCCGATTGATCGTGCCGACCCGGCCTTGCTTGGACTGCACCCAGCCCTGCACGAGCTCGGGTGGCAGATAGGCCATCTGCGGGCGGGCGGCGAGTTCGTCTGCGGAAGGGTCGGACAGCGCCACGTTGGCAATCATTGTATTCGTGGGCACGATCCACACGCCTGCATCCCGCGTCTCCCGGGCCACCTGCCCGATTTGCCCGTCGTCGATCATCTCCAGCAGGTTCACCCCGTAGAATCCGGCGTCAGTGGATGACGGATCGAATTCAGGCGATACCATGTATTGCGGGTATCCATCGATGTGATCGATGGTGGCCTGGCCCGCCTCGAGGGCCCGCGCCACGCCCACCTCCTCGGGCACATGGCCCGCAAGGTAAGTCCCCGCCTCGGCGGCCGCCTGCACGGCGGCGTCGAATTCCTCGCGAGTCAGTCCCCGCAGCACCTTGATGAAATCGTATCCGGCGGCCGCCTGATCGAGCACGAGCTGGCGGGCTTCGTCCGGCCCGTCGACGACGTTGCCGCTCAGCGCCGGCCCGGAGGTGATGAATCGCGGGCCGAGCACCTCGTGACGGGCGATCTGCCCGCGCAGTTCGATGTGCCCCTCGCGGCCCTGCATCCCGCGGACCGTGGTCACGCCGTTGGCGACATATAGGAACAGTACGTCCTCCAGGTATTGAGGGTCGTCGGCGCCGGGTACGTGGCCGTGCATTTCCGTGAGTCCGGGCAT
>JAJEIA010000074.1 GCA_022823505.1 Dehalococcoidia bacterium | reverse complement strand
ATAACCGTCACCCCATGCCCACGCCGGCGGAGTTCGGCCGACAGCTGGGTGACGTGAGCGTTTACGCCTCCCGGCCACGCAAAATCGTAAGGGGAGACCATGGCTATTTTCATAGCCGACTCCCCTCATTCGACCCCTGAGCAGTAAAGCCGGAACGGGGCGGCGGTTATTCTTCTCCGTCGCCGTGCTTGACCTGTACGCTGGCTACCGCCGGCTCGGAGATAAACGCCTCGACCATGTCGTGGGCTTCGGCGTCTGAATACTGGACCGGCGGGCTCTTCATGAAATAGGCGGAGGGCGCGAACACTGCGCCGCCCTGTCCGCGATCCAGGGCCAGCTTGGCGCACCGGATGGTGTCCATCACGACGCCGGCTGAGTTGGGGCTGTCCCAGACCTCCAGCTTGACCTCCATTTTTACGGGGGCGCCGCCGAAGACCTTGCCGTCGATGTGGATGTAGCACCACTTGCGGTCCTGCAGCCACGGCACATGGTCGCTGGGGCCGATATGAATGGTGTCCGCGTCGGGCTCCTCCTGCATCTGGCTGGTGACCGAGCCGGTCTTGGAGATCTTCTTGGACACCAGGCGCTCGCGTTCCAGCATGTTGAGGAAGTCGGTGTTGCCGCCGAAATTCAGCTGGTAGGTGTTGTCAATTTCAGCGCCGCGGTTTTCCATCAGGCGGGTCAGCACGCGATGGACGATGGTCGCGCCCACCTGGGATTTGATGTCATCTCCGATGATGGGGACGCCGCGCTCCTCGAACCGGTTGCGCCAGTACTCTTCCCGAGCGATGAAAACGGGAATGCAGTTGATCATGGCGCAGCGGGCATCCAGAATCTGCTCGACATACCACTTGGTAGCCATCTCACTGCCCACGGGCAGGTAGTTGATGACCACGTCCACCTCGCGTTCGCGCAGGATGCCCGAGATGTCAGCGGTACTGTGCTCCGACTTCACCACGAGATCAGACAGGTAACGGCCGATGCCGTCGTGGGTCATTCCCCGCTCGACCGGCACGCCGAGATGGGGGACCTCAGCGAATTTGATCGTGTTGTTGGGCTCGGTGAAAATTGCCTCCGACAAATCTTTGCCGACCTTATTCCGGTCGACATCGAAAGCAGCCACGACTTCTATATCCTCGATACGGTAGTCTCCGATGCGATTGTGCATAACGCCCGGGATGGGATCGTCGTCCGGAACTTCAACATACTTGTGGATGCCCTGGACCAACGACGACGCGCAGTTGCCCACGCCGATGATGGCAACGTTGATCTTGCCCAATTGTGTACTCCTTGCGGCCTGCCCCGGCGCAAACATCCCTCGTAACCGGGACGGGAAAATATCGAGGCTAACCTGCGTCAAACTGCTGAAGAGTCTAACACACGCGCTATTTTGCTGCCCCGAATGGCCGCTAATCGCCAGCCATGAGCAGCGAACGGCGCAAAACGCCCAAATGACCCGAACTAGGACTCTCCGAAAAAGCGGAAAATCGCCGTCTCGTCGTCGTGGCGGAACCGTCCGCCGCGGAACCGGATGTCGCGCCCCTGCTCGATGTGCTGATCGACCAGTTCCTTGACGCGCCCCGACGCCTCATCGGCGTCCGCGGAACTGCGCACGATTTCCATCAGCTCTTCACCCAGCAGGTTGTCGCTGACCCCATCGGTGCAGCAGACCAACCGGTCCGCCGGCGACAGGTCGATGGAGGTCTGGAACACCGACAGGGTCGCTTCGGCGCCGATGGCCTTGGAAACACCCAGGCGGATCAACCCGCCCATGCGGCCGCTGTACTGTTCGTATCCATCGGGCCGGATCACGTAGATCGGGCTGTCGCCCGCCGAGATAATATGGAGCTGACCGTTCAGAAACAGGGCCGCCGACGCCGTGGTCAGCAAAAAGCGTCCACCACCGACCTGGTGGAACTCGGCGTTCTGCTCGTCCAGGACGGCAACGATATCCTCCGGGCCATTGATGGTGATGGCGTTCAGGGCGTCGGCCACGGAACCGCTGGCCTCGTCGCCGCCGTGGCCGGTGACGCCGTCCAGCACCACGTCCAGAAAGTTGCCGTCGCCCAGGTCCCGGGTCAGGTAATTGTCCTCGCCGTGGGCGGCATTATCGTGAAGAATCGCCAACGAACTGGTGAGCATAGTTCCCGCATCCTCACAAGAATTTGGTTTGCTGTGGATCAGCCGGCCAATGCGGCCAGCTCGGTGTTCGCATCAAAGCGATAGCGTGTCCAGTGGTCTTCGGAGAGCCGGTGCAACGCCGTGCGCCAGGCTTCTGCGGCAGACTCGCGCTCCGGCATCCGGTCGTTTCGGATGGTAATCAGGCTCAGGCATTCGCGCAAGTCCGATGCAAAATCCGCAACGGAGGCGTACCCCCGTTGTCGCACTTTCCCCAAACATGCCGTCGCCGCCTCCCGCAACGCATCGTCAGCCGACGCGAATGCGTTATTCAAGCCGTCGCACTCGTCCTCTACGGATATGATCGGCCGCTGGTTGTAGGGGTCAAAGTACCCGGCCGCATCCGTGGGCGGGAGGCCCGGCGCCAGGTAGAACTTGACCATTTCCACGTAGAAATCGTGCACGTCCTGCGGGCCGCGGTTGCCCTGGCTCCGCTCAACGCCGTGTCCGACGAGCGCGGTGGCGTCAACCAGCGCGATCCGACCGGTACCCGGCGAGTAGAACACGTTGTGCGGGCCGAGGTCCAACAGCGCGTAGCCGGCGTTGGCGTAGATTTCCTGAGCCTCCAGCAACTGCGTCTGAACCGGCCAACCGGCAACGCCTGCGGGCAACGCCAGTGGATGCAACGCGAAGAGGTTCTGGCCCAGGCCGATGGGGACCCGCAATATGCGGCTCCTTGGGTCTCCCACCAGCGGAATTCCGGCGGCGCGCTCCTCAACGCGGACCGAGTAGGGCTGGCCCAGATCCTCGCCGAAATATTCGTCGTGAATGGCCACATCGGTGACGCCGATGACACGGGGCACGACGTCGCAGTGCTGCCCGGCCCGCTCGTAGGCTTCCAGGGCTCGAGCGGAGCGTTCTTCAACCGGGCCGTGCATCTGGCGGCGCACTGCCTGCGGGGACGGACGCTTCAGTACAACCGATGCGCCGGTGTTCCGGTCCACCGCGGCGCGCACGTCGTAATCGGCGCCGCTGCCCAGGGGGCCGATAAGCTCAAATCGATCCAGCGTCACAGTTTCCATGAGCAAGGTCCCAGCGCTATTTGTGTCCGCTGAGGATGGTGAGCCAGTCTTCCTTTTGCCGGATTTCGCTGATGACCAACCCGGCGTCGTTGATTGCCGCAACCGCCTCGTCGTGCTGGTCCACGATGATCCCCGACGCGATGAATACCCCGTCGCTGGCCAGAAGCTCGGGAATCGCCGGGGAAACCAGGCGGATGCCTCGGGCGCTGATATTGGCCACGGCGATGTCGTAGTTCAGGCCCCGGGTGGCGGAGTTGGGGATACTGCCGGATTGCGCGTTGACGCGATCGGCGATGCCGGTGCGGCGGAAGTTGCGCTGAGCGGCGCGTACGGCGTGCCCGTCGATGTCCACCGCGGTCACATGGCCGGCCCCGAGCTTGGCCGCCGCGATGGTCAGGATCCCGGACCCGGTCCCGACGTCAAGGACCGTGCTGCCGGATCGAACCGTTTCTTCCAGGGCTTCCAGGCAGGAGTAGGTCGTCGGGTGATATCCGGTTCCGAACGCCAAACCCGGGTCAAGTTCGACCAGCACGTCTCCGGGCTGGGCTTCATACTCGATCCACGATGGCTTGATCACCAGGTTTCGCCCGACTCGCAGCAGCGTGAAGTGTTGCTTCCAGTTGTCGCGCCAGTCCTCGTTGTCGTCCAGGGGACGGATTTCCAGCTCGCCCAGTTCGGCAACGCTGGACGCCAACTTGATCCCCACCTCGATGTGGGCCAGCCGCTGCCGGGACAGGCTCGGCAAGTAGGAGCGCAGGATGGCGTATTCGCCAGGGCGAGTCTCGACGCTGAGACCGTAGCCGTACCGTTCGAAGAGGTAGGACACGGGCTCCACGTATTCGAAAGGAACGTTGATGCTCAGTTCGTGCCAGGACATCGCGCCGTCAAAACAGGTTCGGGAGTGAACGAGCGAACCGCGGGGCTTCCGGAGTAGCCCACCTATTCGCCACCCGGGGTCAGGGTATCCTTGATTCGGTCAAACAGCCCGCGCTGCTTATCGTCCTGTTGCGGGTCTGTGGCGTCGGTGTTGGGCTCAACAGCCCTTTCTTCCGGTTCGTCGGCCTGGCTTTTGGCGGATTTTCGGCTGCCGCTACGCTTTTTGGCAGTAGTCGTCGGAGGCCGCTTACCATTGTTGGCCAGCGAATAGGCGAGGTCTTCCACCAGCTTGCGCTGGTACTTATTCAACTTAGAGGGGATGTCCACATCCACCAGGACGCGGATGTCCCCGCGCCGATCCGTGGGCCGGCCGTCGCGCCGGATGCGCGGGACGCCGCGCGCGCGAACGCGGAACTCGCTACCGGCCTGGGTCCCGGCCGGTATCTCAAGGTCGACGTCTTCGCCTTCCAGTGTCGGGATTGGCTTGGTCATTCCGAGGGCCGCCTCGGCCATATTGAGCGATGTCCGGTACACGAGGTCGGAATCGTCGCGGACGAAAAACGGGTGCTCACGAACACGCACCTGGACGTAAAGGTTGCCGGGAGGGCCACCGTTGGATCCCGCATCGCCCTCGCCGGTGATGCGGACCTGCATGCCATTGTCGACGCCGGCGGGGATGGTAACGGTGCGGGTCCGGCGACGCCGTTCGAAGCCGCGGGCGCGGCAGTTGGAGCAAGGAGTTTCTATGGACCGGCCGTTGCCGCTGCAACTGGGACAAGGGGTTGTGACGGCGAATTGGCCGAAAACGCTACGCTGCGCGCGACGCACCTGGCCGCTGCCGTTGCAGGTGCCGCACGTATTTATCGCGGTTCCGGGTTCGTTGCCGGCGCCGGAACAGTGGTGGCACGGCTCCACGCGATTGATCTCGATGTCCTTGTCGCAGCCGAACACCGCCTCTTCGAAGGTCAGGTTGACCCGGTGACTGATGTCCTCGCCGGAGCGCGGCTGGTTTGCGGTGCGGCCGCCACCACCGAAAAAAGTGTCGAAGATGTCGCCGAAGCCACCGAAGGGGTCGAAGCCGTCGAAGCCGCGTTCACCGCCGCCATTTACTCCGGCGTGACCGAAACGGTCGTAACGAGTGCGCTTTTCCTGGTCGCTGAGGACCTGGTAGGCCTCGTTGATCTCCTTGAACTTGTCCTCCGCGCCCGGGGTTTTGTTCCGGTCGGGATGGAATTCCATCGCCTTCCTGCGGAAGGCGCGACGGATCTCCTCTTCGTTGGCTCCCCGGTCGACGCCGAGGGTTTCGTAATAGTCTACGGGCATAGCTTTCTGGCGATTCACGGTTTCCATCGATTATAGCGGACGCCCGGCGCAATGCTCAACACCGAACAGGCACAGCGGGTGAACCAAACCATCAGCACACGAAGCACCTGGCGATATAGTCCGCAGCGACTTCACGACAGAGAACGTCCGATCACGACGCCGGCGTAGGCGGCCGCCAGGCCCACGGCCAGGTTGGCGGCGATGGAAATTCCGGCCCGACCCAACTCCCCGCCGGAAATGAGCCGGACGCCGTCATAGGCCAGGGTCGAAAAGGTGGTGAAACCGCCGAGAAGCCCGACGGTCAGCATGGCGCGGAGTTCCAGCGGCCACTCGGATCGAGTGATGAAAATGGTAGCCAACACCCCCAGGGCAAATGAGCCGATCACGTTCACGGCAAAGGTGCCGACCACCGTGTCAGCGCCGAGGAACTGGGCCGCCAGCCGTCCCGCACCGTAGCGCAGCACCGAGCCCACAGCTCCTCCCACCGCCACCAGCAACCAGATCACGCTAGGCCCAGGTGCCGCGTCGTTGGAGCGTCTGCTCGTCCAATTCGATGCCCCAGCCGGGGCGATCCGACAACGTGATTTGGCCGGCAACGATATCCGGACGGACGGTGAACAGTTCTTCCCAGATTGGATCCCGGTCTGCCGACGGGAAGGTCTCGCAGATTTCACCGACGGAGAGGCCGGCGACGAGGTGTCCGTGCACCTGTGGGTCGTGATGCGGAGCCAGACGCACGTTTTCGGCGGCGCAGAGGCCGGCGATACGCAGGCATTCGGTGACGCCGCCGTTGCGGGTGCTGTCGTATTGCATCACCCGAACGCCGCCCCGGCGGATGAGGTCGCGGGCGTCCCAGCGCGTCACCGCGTTCTCGCCGGACGCGATGGGGATGGTGGTCGACGCGGCCACCTTGCCCAATCCATCGACCCGGTCGTACCAGTGGACCGGTTCCTCCAGCCAGCGGATGTTCAGCGGCTCCAGCATGCGGGCGCCGCGGATCGCCGTATCGACGTCCCATCCCTCGTTGACATCGACCATTATGTCAACATCTTCGCCCACGGAGTTGCGAACCGCGCTTACCCGCTCGTAGTCCTCGGCCAGGCTCACGTGGCCGATCTTAAGCTTGATGGCCTCGTAACCCATTTCGATATAGGACTCGCACTCCCGAACCAGATCGTGAACCGTTTTTCCCTCCTGATAGTAGCCGCCGGTGACGTAGCACGGCGCGGTGTTGGAGTGGCCGCCGAGCAATTTGTACACCGGCAGGTTGGCGGCCTTGCCCTTGATGTCCCAGAGGGCGATGTCCACCGCAGCCAGGGCAGTGAGGATCTGCGGGCGTCCGAACCCGGACGCGGCCCACCCGATCTGATGGCAAAGGGCGAACATCTCGTCCCAGAGCGCTTCGTGGTCGATCGGATCGCGGCCCAGGAGCATGGGTTTGAGCAGATCAACCACCGCGCGCGAGGCTCCGTCGGCGTGGATCGCCCCGTCGCTGTCCTGGCGATAGATCCCGGCGAATCCCTGTCCGGCGCCGTGGGCCTCACCGATCCCGTAGAAACCGGCATCAGTGTGGACGCGAACCAGCAGCTCGCTGACGCGCCCGATGGGACGCAGGGCCGTCCAGTATTCGCGATCGGGCGCGGGCCAGACCAGCGCGATCGCCTCGACATCGGTGATTTTCATAGCGGCGTCCTTGGTCAAGGAGGGTACGCGGTTCAGCAGCGGAAGCGCTTTTCCCGCAATAGTTGGTCGATCCATTGCCGGTCTTCGTCGGACAAAATTCCTTCCGGTTCGCTGTTGTAGTCCACGTAATTGGCGTAGTAATCCTGTTCGTACATGTCATCCAGCAACGAACCCAATGGAACCACCGCATCTTCGTCGCCCTCCAGCAACGGCACCGGAATGTCAGGAATGGGAGTTTGCAGGCGGAATGGGTACAAGTCCACTTCCGGGCGCGTCTGCCATCGGCTGATCAGGTGCCGGTAAGGCGCGTTGCCGTCGTAACCTTCCACCGGCATGGGCCGGCCGCGGCGAATGAGGTCAATCTCTACCAGGTGTGTGGGGCTGAAAATCACTCGCTCGCGCTTGTCCAGATACTGACTGCGCCCGTGTCCACTTATGCTCTTGTTACTGGGCGACAGCAACTCCACCATGGTTACCGGGTCTTCGTGGTCGCGTTCGCCAATGGTGATGAACATCTCCCGGGCTGTTTCGTCATCCAGGGGGAGTCTGGCGGTTACCCGGCCTTCCGCCAGGTAGGTAGCGGCGCTACGCTCACGCACATCGCCGCCTCTGATCGAAAGGTCGGGTTCGGCGTACCGCGCCGGAGCGTCGCGAGCGGGATCGTTGCCGATGCTGACACGCTCGTCCATGATGACCGTGTACCGGAACGGCAAAGTGCGGCGTAGAAAGCGATGCATCTCGCCGATAATTTTGTTGTGGACCTCCGGCCAGATCCGCCTGGACTCCAGATACGGGTTCATGCCCGGAAACGGATTGGCGAAAGGGTTCTCCATCTCACCATCCTCGCTATGCGCCGTCAGGGGCGAGCTGGGAAAACCTGCCCAGTCGGAACAGCCCGATGTCGTGTTCGGTTTGACCATGCTCCGCCAGGTCGGCCATGATTTCGCCCACCACGCTGGTGAACTTGAACCCATGACCGGAGAACCCGGCGGCTACCGAGACCTGCGGATGGTCGGGCAGCGTGTCGATGATGAAATGTTCGTCGGGAGTGTTGGTGAACATGCAGGTTTTCAGCGCAAGCGTCGGGCCGGCCGCCTCCGGGAAGTACCGCTCGGTGAATTGTCGCAACGCCGCTTCGTCCCGGGCGTTGGGCTCCCGATCCATGGTGTCGGGGTCGACCTGCTCCCGGAAGTGATTGAACATGCCCAGCTTGAAACCGGGTATCCCGTAGGACGGGAAGCCATAGAAACGACCTTCCTCGACTTCCATGCCAAAGCACGGGAAATTCTCCGGGCGGAAGAGCTCGGGCCGGTATGGCGCGAACCATCCCAGCACCTGCCGCTCGGGAACAGCGTGAGCGGCGACCTCGGGAGCGACCTTGCCGGCCCAGGCGCCAGCGGTGACCACGAGGCGGCGGGCCGAGTAGGTATCCTTGTCGGTGGTCACGACCACACCGCCGCCGGCGGTGGGTTCCCAGCTGACCGCAGCCTCACGGCCGTGCACCTCAGCGCCGATTTCCAGCGCCGCGGAAACGTGGCCGACAATGCAGCGCTCCGAAAGCACGAAGCCGCCCTGCTGCTCGTAGAGCATTTCCGCTTCTTCGGGGAGTTGATAGCCGGGCCATTCACGGTTCACCTCGGGGCCACTCAGCAAACGGTACGGCAGGTGGTGCTCAGTTACCGTCTCCAGCGAACCTTCCAGCAGTTGGTTCGCCCCTACGCCACCGCGCACGCAGCCGGTGGTAATCAACAGCTTTTCCCCAGTCACGTTCTCCATCTGGTGCCACAACTCGTAGGCCCGGTAGAGCAATGGCACGTAGGATGGGTCCTCGTGGTAGGCGAGGCGGATCATCCGGCTGACGCCGTGGGACGAGCCCATTTCGTTGGGGATGTCATATTGTTCCAGGCCCAATACCCGCCAGCCGCGGCGGGCCAGGTGATAAACGGCGGCACTCCCCATGCCGCCGACGCCGATAACTATCGCATCGAATTCGCGCATTGATTTTCCTGCTTGGTTTCTGGATTCCCGCTTTCACGGGAATGACTCGCTGATCAGCGGGACCTACGCTTGGGGCAGCGGGTTGCCCGGCGTGGTCATGCGCAGGCTGTACACCGAGGTGCGCGCCGTAAACAGCATGGTGCGGAAGTCCGGGCCGCCAAACGCGCAGTTCGCCGGGATCTCGGGGACTCGGATGATGCCCAGATGCTCGCCCGCCGGGGAGAAGACCCACACGCCTCCTGAGCCGGTGCAATAGACCCGGCCCTCAGCGTCCACCTTCATGCCGTCAGGCACGCCGTCTTCGGCGGAGGCCATGCTGCCGAAGACGCGGCTGTTGCTCAGCGACCCGTCGGCCGCCACGTCGTACGCCTGTATGAACTGGTTCTGCTTGACCTCGCCGTCCCAATACTGGTCGGGCCGTTCGCCGAGTTTGCGCGTGTTGGACGCGTAGAGCACCGTTTCGTCCGGGGAGAAAGCAATGCCATTGGGGAAATCGATGTCATGGGCGCAAAGGTCAACGGTGCCGTCCGGCGCGATCCGGTGGATGGTGCCGGGCCACTCGATCTCCTGCTCTTCCTCGGGGACGCGGCCGCTGGGGTTGGTGAAGTAGATGCTGCCGTCGCTGCGACAGACAATGTCGTTGGGCCGGTGGAACCGTTTGCCGTCCCATCGATCCGCCACCACGTTTATGGTGCCGTCGGCCTCCATGCGGGTGATGCGCCGGTTGTCGCCTTCGCACATGAGCAGGCGGCCCTGGAGGTCCAGGGTCATGCCGTTGGTGCCTCCGCTGGGCTCGCGAATGATCTCGGGTGTTCCGCCGGCCGGAGACATGCGGTGGATCACGGGAGGCTCGCGCCTCAAGTCGACGAACAGCCAATAGCCGTCGGGGTGCCACAGCGGCCCTTCGGTGAACGCGAAATTGGTGGCAAGCTGTTGCGCTTCCTGGTCGGGTTCCACGATCCCTGGCAGATAATCGGGCATGGTTTGCCTCCTCGGCAGACGTGTAGAGGTGAGGGAGGTTACGAAGGCAGGTGAGCGAGGTATTGCTCGGCGAAGTCCATGCCGACCAGGTCGCTGAACGCCGTCATGAGGCGTTCGGTCACAGGGCCGGGCACGTTGCCATCGCCGACCGTGGCGCCATTGACCGCCGACACCGGGCAGATGCACAGGCTGGTGGAGGTCAGGAACGCCTCGTCGGCGGTGTACGCGTCATACAGGTCGATGTCGCACTCGGCCGTGGGGAGACCCAAACCGTCGGCGAGTTCCAGGGTCTGATTGCGGGTTACACCCTCCAGCACGTACTGCGACTTGGGGGTCATCACCGCGCCGTCCTTGACCAGGAAGACGTTGCTGCCGCGCCCCTCGGTGAGGTTGCCGAACTCGTCCAGCAGAATGGCCCACGCCTCGGGATCCTCGCCGTGCACCTCCAGCTCGCCCATGATGAGGTTGAGGTAGTTGTGGGTCTTGGCGCGCGGACTGAGGAACCGGGGAGGGATGCGCGCGACCGACGGCGTGCTGATGCGCGCGCCGTCCCGGTACAGCGGGGCGCGGGCGGCGAAGGGGATGGCGTGGCTCTCGATGATGATGGTGGGCCGGTTGCCCCCGGCCCGATTGGATCCCTCCACGCCGCGACTGATGCGCTGCATGACCCACATGTCCTGGCCGGCCGGCAGCAGCGGGTGATTGTGGGCGACCACCGCCTCCGTGGCTTCCGTCATCTCCTCCTTGCTCATTTCCACGTCGATGCGCAGGTAACGCAGGGAGTTGTAAAGGCGGTCAATGTGGCGATCCAGGCGGAAGGTTTTGCCGCCGAAGGTGCGCGTGGCGTCGAATACCGCGTCGCCGTACAGGAACCCGCGGTCATAAATCGACAGCGCGACCTGGCTGGCGGGGGTCATATCACCGTTGAAGTAGACGATCATTTCGTCTGCCATTTTTGCCATCCTTTCCCGAAGTCTCAGTAATTCAGCGTCCGCCTCACGGGTTCGTGCGCTGTATCTGGAACTGGGCCTGCTCCTCCATGGGGAGGACGATGGCCGCGCTGTCCAGATCTCCCAATCCGTTCTCAACCGCTTCTGACAAAAGACGGTAGGCCAGATCACCGGCCGCGATTGGCGTTCCCAGGTCGCGAGCCATTTCCTGGATAAGCCCCAGGTCCTTGAGGAACACCCGCAGTTGAGTGCGGACCCCCTCAAAATCGCGGTCGAGCATGGCCGGAGCGTTTCGACCCAGGAGGAAGCTCTGACCCCAACCCGAGTTGACCAATTCGAAAACCAGCGCCGGGTCTGCGCCGGACTTTGCTCCGAGAAGCATCGCCTCGGCAGCGGCCACCATGTGCACGCCGACCAGCAGTTGGTTCACCAGCTTGGCGGCGGTGCCCGAGCCGGTGGGACCGACGTGGCGCACCACGGCGCCCATCACGTCGAACGCCGGCAGCGCCCGTTGATACGCTTCGGCCGGGCCGCCCACCATGATGGTCAGGGTGCCGTCGGTGGCCCGCTCGGTGCCGCCGCTGATGGGCGCGTCCAGGAACATGGCGCCGCGCTTTTCGGCGGCCTCCGCACAGGCTTTCGAGGTCGCAGCGCCCACCGTGCTGTGGTCGACGATGATCTGGCCGGGGCGGGCGTTGGGCAAAGCACCGCCATCCCCAATCAGAACCGCCTCGCAGGTCGCGACGTCCGGCAGGCAGGCCAGCACGATGTCGCAATTGGCCATGACCTCCGCGGTGGAGGTCGCGGCGGTGGCCCCGGCGTCGGCAATCTGGCGGACCTTTTCCTGGCTTCGATTGTGAACCGTGAGGTCGTAACCCGCGCGCAACAGGTTGTAGGACATGGGCAGGCCCATGCGACCCAAGCCGATGAAACCGATCTTTTCAGTCAAGGTTCAAACTCCGGAGACCTGAGTGCGTAGCGCTCCAATTGATCGGGCGCGTGACGGGCCCCGTGGATTTATGCGTGAAGTGAATGCGTGAAGTGAAGGGGTGCAACCCGACACGGATCAGATGAGCCCTTCCGCGATTGCCGCCGCCTCAACCAGATCCCATCCGTCTTCGATTCCGGGCATCAGCCGATCACAGGCTTCGGCCTTCAGCACCGCGCGGCCCGCCTCATCACCTTCGTCCACCGACACCAACGCCGCCGTGACCTGAGCCGCCTCGGCCGGATCCACCTCGGGACGCGCGGTAAAACAGCAGTGGCTGTAGCCCGGGCTGCTCCAGAACACCTTCAGCTGGTCCGTATCGATGCCATGCCACTCGCCCAGGGTTTCAAACGAACGGGCGCTGATAGCTCCGGCATCGTAGGAGCGGTTCAACACCTGGAGGGCCACATCAACCTGGTCCGAGCCGTGTTGCTGGTCACGCTGATCGTAAAAATCGGCGGCTGCCAGCGTGCGAGACGGGTGGATGCCCATCTGTTTGAGGAAATAAACCGGCAGGAGACCGGCTTCAACCGAGTCCCGGGCCGCGAAAGCAAAGCGGGTTCCGGGCAGGTCCTCCACGGTGTCGATGGCGGAATCGGCCCGGGCGATAAACCTGGTGGTAAAACCGATGTCGACGTCGCGCAGCGCGAGCACCGGCGCGCCATCGGGCAGGGCGCGGCGCATCTTGACGTGGGACAGTGGGCCATTCCACGCCAGGTTGATCTCCCCGCGCGTGAAGGCGTCCACCATCTCGTCGTAACCGGAGTAGAGCACCCAATCGAATTCGACGCCGTTGCGACGGAACACGGTTTCGAGCGCGCGGCAAAGGTCGAGGTGTGCCGGGGAACCAGTTGCGCCCATTCGGATCATCGGATCACCTCCCATGTTGCTGAGTTTCCGCCGGCCCAACCGGCAGATTGTACCTGTTGCTCAGGCGCAGTCTATCACCAGCTTCAAAGGGCTGCCAATCGAGTAGAAACGTGCGAACCGGCAACGAACGCGGTCGCGCCATGGCCAACGGGCGGGCGTCCGAACGATTATGTCGCCTCCCGCTCGGCCAGTTCCAACGGGCCGGAACGCATCAGCAGCGTTGGGACCATCGCGGCGATGGCGACGAGTCCCGCCGCCCGGTAGAAGGCATGGAACAGGTCAAGGCTGGCCATTCGCAGGAACTCCCGATACGCCGCGAGTTCCCGGGCCCGGGCCGCCGCGTCCAAGCCTGGGTTGATCAGAGGCGAGGGTGTCTCGGTCAATATCGCCAGCATCTGGTTGACGCCCCAGGCCGAGAGGGCCGCGATTCCCAGCGTCATTCCCAGCATCCGGGCCACGACGATCAGCGACGCGGCCACGGCCCGGTAATCCGCCGGCGCCGCGGTGACCGCTCGATGCATCAGGGGAGCCACCACCAGTCCAAAGCCGGAGCCGGCCAGCACCATATCAATGGTAAGGCGGGGCTCGGCGATCTCAATCTGCCACCCGCTCAGGCGGAACAGTCCGGCCGCGATCAACGCCAACCCGAGTGCGGTAATCCACCGCGCATCTATGCGGCGCAGGAGGAGTCCGCCGATCACCGCAAACGGTGGAATGGCTGCGGTCATGCGGAGCAACCACAATGCGGCTGTGAACGGGTCAACGGGACGATGTGGCACGTTCATCACGGTATTGGCCATGATCACCGTGGTAGCCATGGCGACCACCAGAGCGACGCCAACCATCAACTGCACGACGTTGGCGAATATGAAGGCCCGCACCTGCAACAGTATCGGAGAAAGGATCGGCTGCGCGGACCGGCAGTGAACGATGGCCAGAGCAGCTACGCAAGACGCGCTGCCCACCAAAAGCCACCATGGCATCCAGGACGACAGCGCAAACAGACCGTCGTGCGCCATGGCCAGGCAAAGCAAAACAAGCGCAGCCGTTAGAAACACCGCGCCCCCATAGTCCATGCGCGCGCCTTCATTGCGCCGCTCAGGCAGGAACAACAGAGCCGCTGCGATTACCGCGGCCTGGGGAACGTTGAGCCAGAAAATGGCCCGCCACCCCCAGATTTCGATAATCGCGCCGCCGTAGGCCGGGCCGAGCATACTTCCGGCTTCGGCCGCGCCGGCTACCACCCCCAGGGCCAGACCCCGGTGGGCTGGAGGGACCAGACTGGCGGCGATCGCCAGGCTCACCGGCACCGCGCCCCCGCCTCCGATGGCCTGGATCACCCGAGCCGCCACGATCTGGTGGAGTGGCTCAAGGCTCCCGTTGAGCCACTCCGAGTGCCCCGCCCCCGCAACCAGCGCGGTGCCGATTCCGAAAACGGCCAGCGACAGCAGGTATACGCGCCGGTAGCCGTGCACATCGGCCAACCGACCCAGCAACGGCATCGCCGCCGTGTAGCCCAGCAGGTAGGCGGTTACGACCCAGATCACCGATTCGAGGCGGAGGACCGGGATCTTCAAATCGGCCATGATCGCCGGCAGCACCGTGATCACCACCGTCTGGTCCAACGCCGTAATGAACGCGCCGGTTGCGACTGCCACGACCAGAACCCAGGGCGACAGACGCAACCGAGTCTGTGCAGTGAACATTACAGCAGCCGACCGACCCCCGGAAGACCTAGCCGCCGGTCAGGTCGATAAACTGTTCGGGAGGAACTATGGTTACCGGCTCGTCCACGGCGGTGAGGTGAATCGTGCGGTGCGTGTCGGGGGTGTCAAACTCGCCGACCGCACCCACCGCGCTGAGCCGCGCCAGCATTTTTTGAGCGGTATCAGTCCAGACCTCGATACGCAGGGATTGCCCGTCGGACGCATCGATCGGGAGCCAATCCATTGCGGAGGCCGGCGCATCGCCGCTGATCCGGTAGGTGGCGACGCCGTCAACCTCCTCTTCGCCAACCAGCGCGGGACGTTCTATCGCGTCGACGAGATCGGCCACGATGTGCTGCAGATTGCTCACCGACACCGGCGACTCCGAGGCAGGCTGCTTGAGCCAAAGGCCCGATATAGGTTCAGTGGAAAAATACCCTTCCGGCGTGACAATTGCGCGCACCTGCACATAGGAACCCGAATCATGCGTCGCTTCCGGCCCAGACACCAGGTAGGCATCGATGGACAGCTCCGTCCCGGCTTCGGCGTCCCAGGCACCGGTGATGTCGGTGATCCTGGCGCTGAAGGCCGGCAGGTACATGCTTCCGACTTCGTGCTTCACCTGGAACCTGGCGGACCTGACGGTGCGCAGGTTGGCCGCGGTTTCCTCCAACAACGCCACCGGGTCGGGCACCGGCGTAGGCGTGGGCGATACAGGCGCCCGCGGCCCGCCGCCGCACGCCAACGTAGCGCCGACAATGGCGATCAGGACGGCCAGGGACAGACTGAGTTTGGCCGCTTTCAGCGCGTCGACCACACTGCCATGCTGCCGTTGGCGATGTCGCGCAGTTGCCCGCCTTCACCGGTTTCCACTACGTAAACGCGGGATCCGCCTCCGCTGCTGCCGTTCCGCCGCTCGGAAAGATATTGCTGCGTACCCGTCACAACCAGGGCCGAGCCGTCCGGAGCCCAGGGCGAATGGCTGCGGGCGTACTGGTCGAAGAATGCCAACATCAGGAAGGTTTCCCCACTGGGTGAAAAACGGAAGCCTCCCAGGGCAGTATCCTCCCCGTCCCCTGGAGGAGCGGATCCCAGGCCCGGAACGACTCTCCATTCCATCGTGCGCTCCTCGGGGTTCAGGGCCACCCATGCCAATCGGTCACCATGGGGTTCCCAGAAAAAGCCGAGCACCCAATCGTCTTCCTTGACCGTGCGCTCGGAGCTGCCGTCGCCGGCCAGAAGGCGCAATCGACGGTACGCGGGTGAACCGGCAATCTGGCGGTCCGCCACGGCGATCATCGTCCCGTCGGCCGACCACAGGAACGCGCACGCCCCCTCGACCTCCGCCAGCCGAAGAGGAGCGGCGTCGGGTTGGTCGGGCTGACCCACCCACAACGCTTCGCTGTCTCCGCCCGGAGAGGACCAGGCCAGCCGGGTCCCGTCCGGGGACCAGGCGGGCGTGCGGAACGAACGGGAACGCGCCAGGAGCTGGACCGTAAACTCGTGCGAGTCGTAGTCCGGCCGGATGAGGAGCACGTCCTCGTTGCTATGCACCGCCAGCGAAGCGCTGTCCGGCGACCAGTCGAAGTAGAGCGGCGCGCCCCGTTGCACAGGCAAAGGAACGTTCGGCGTACCGGTCTCCGGCGCAGGGGTGGCATCGACCACATACAGGGTCAACCCTTCGGGCGTCGCGGCGGTCACGCCCAATTTTTGCCCGTCGGGAGACCACTGAACGTAGTGAGGCGTGCCCTCTGCGATGGTGAGCGGAGCCTCGTTGACGAAGGCTGCACCGCCGACGCCGGTGGACGATTCCAGCGAATGGAGGCTGATCTGGGCGTCGCTGGGCGAATCGCCCCGCAACAGGGAAACCGCGATGCGCGAACCGTCCGGCGACCAAACGGGCCAGCTGTACATGGCGTCGCGGCGTTGGGGCTGGGCGAGGATCCCACCAGCGCGAGCCACGACGCCGGTTGTCAGCAGGTGGCGACCCGAGCCATCGGGGTGAGAGGTTACCAGTTGGCCGTCGCTATCGATGTAGGCGATTCGGTTTATGGACATGGGAATCTCGTTATTTCCGGCTCCGCCCGTATTGGACGCGCAGGCCACCGTGGACAGCAGCAGCGCCGCCGCGACCAGGATCGCCAGGTGCCAACGAGCGGGCGCCGGCATCCGCGTAGCTGTCGGTTCCATCGGCCACGGAAAGAATTTCGCGAGCACGCGGGTAACGGTAGCATCCAACATCCCAATAATCAACGCAGGGATGCCCTAATGCATACCCAGTCGGTATCGGTAACCGATGTCATTGCGGGCGAAGCGTGGCAGTCCCGGTGGCGTTGGGCTTGTTCTTGCGGCGACAAGATCGCCACGTCGCTTCACTCCTCCCGATGACAGACTGGGTGCGCGTGAGAGGGATGCTCGCGCATTTCAACCTCGACGGCAGTCCAGCAACCATCGAACGTCAAACCTCGCCGCCGGGAGTCTCGGTGTGCCCATCTTTCGCGTGAAAACTGTGGTTTAATGCCCCTTGTCCCTTCTCCGGTAACGCGTCGATCCCGAGCGAGCTAGCGCCCCCGTGATGACAAATGCAAACAACACCCCCGCCGGCCGGGTGATTATGGTCCAAGGCACGGCGTCCCACGTTGGCAAGAGCGTGCTGGTATCGGCGCTGTGTCGGATATTTCGCCAGGACGGGCTGCGGGTTGCGCCGTTCAAGGCGCAGAACATGTCCAATAACTCCTACGTCACACCGGATGGGGGAGAGATCGGCCGCGCCCAGGCCGTCCAGGCCGAGGCTGCCGGCGTTGAAGCCCGCGTGGAGATGAACCCCGTCCTGCTGAAACCGGAAGCCGACAGTCACGCCCAGGTGGTGCTGATGGGCCGTCCGTTGACGTCCGCGCGGGCACGCGATTATTTCGACCTGAAATCCACCCTGTGGGAGTCGGTGTCCAGTTCGCTGGATACGCTGCGCAGCCAGCACGACGTAGTCGTCATCGAGGGGGCAGGCAGCCCAGCCGAGATCAATTTGAAGGCGACCGAAATTGTCAACATGCGGGTGGCCCTGCACGCCAACGCCCCGGTGCTGCTGTGCGGCGACATCGATCGCGGCGGCGTTTTTGCGTCACTGGTGGGCACTCTCCAGCTTTTGGACGACGCGGAGCGGGACCGGGTCAAGGGGTTGCTGATCAACAAGTTCCGCGGCGACGTTTCGCTGCTGACCGATGGCCTGACGTGGCTCGAAAACTACACCAACAAACCGGTGGTGGGCGTAGTCCACCACTACCGGGACATACACATTCCGGAAGAGGACTCGGTGGCGCTGGACTTCACGCCATCACACATGTCCTCGCCCGACGTTCTCGACGTCGCGGTGGTGCAGGTCCCGCATATCTCGAATTTCGACGATTTCGACCCGCTGGCCCGCGAGCCCGGGGTCGCGCTGCGGTACGTCCAATCGGGCGACCGGCTGGGTCAACCGGACCTGGTCATACTGCCGGGCAGCAAAACAACCATCCCCGACCTGCTGTGGATGGAGCGGCAGGGCCTGTCAGCGGCCGTTGCCGACGTTGTGGACAACGGTTCCGCCATCATCGGCATTTGCGGCGGATACCAGATGCTGGGCAGGACGCTGCTGGACCCGGACCGCATCGAGTCGGAAATCGGAGCGGCCGACGGCCTCGGCCTGCTCCCCCTGGTGACCACCTTTGCCGGCACCAAAGAGACCCACCGGGTGGAGGCCACCGTGCGACAGGAGGCATCCGGCCGCGGCCATCTCATGTCCGGCGCCGACGGCGAGACCGTGGTCGGCTATGAGATCCACATGGGGCGAACCACGGGAGAAGGCGTTATACCCGCGTTCACCGTTGTAGACCGGGCCGATGCGGCCGTCACTCCGGAGACGGCGTTTGACGGGGCGTTGGATGCCAGCGGCCGCGTGATGGGGACCTACATCCATGGGTTGTTCCACAACGCCGGCGTGCGACGCGCGATCCTGGGAGAGTTGGCCCGGCGCAAGGGCGTCGGGTTGCCGGAGGGCGTAGATGTGGCCCGCGACCGCGAGTATGACCGGCTGGCGGACTGGGTTCGCGGCAGCCTGCGAATGGACCTGGTCTACGACATGACCGGGTTGACGCCGGCGCTATGAGCTCGATACATCTGGTATTGGGGGGGATACGGTCGGGGAAAAGCGCTTATGCGGAACAGGTGGCAGCCACCATGGCCGGGCGCGGTCCGGTGCTGTACGTGGCGACAGGGGTCGCCGTCGATGTAGAGATGGAAGACCGTATCCAGCGCCACCGGCAGCGGCGGCCGGAGAATTGGCAGACCCTCGAAGCCCCACTCAATCCCGTTGGCGCCCTGGAGAAACTGGCGCGTGAGGCGGACCCCTCCCGCTTCCTGCTGCTCGACTCGATGGACGTATGGGTGTCGAACCTGATGCTGGAGCACGAGGGCACGCCGCGTGCGGAGCTGGAAGCTCGCATCGTGGGCGCGGCGCGCCGGTTCGCGGATTACATACGGGAGACCAATCGCGACGCGGTGATCGTCAGCAGCGAGGTCGGCCATTCGCTCATAGCCACGTCTCAGGTTGGCCGGCGATTCCAGGATGTGCTGGGCACGGTGAACCAGGCGGTCGCGGAGGCCGCCGATCGGGTCACCCTGGTAGTGGCTGGGCAGCCGGTTTCAATCAAACCCTCTGGGACCGCCTCCTAGTCGGCGGGGGGTTCGAGTCAGGCGATGCGGCGGCGCGATGGCTGAGGAGCTCGTGGGAACGGCATCGGCGTTGGCGCCCGGAACTTGCGGCGAACTGGTGCAGGGAATGACCGGAGGCGTGGATTTCCTGGTGACCTGCCCGATCAACCAGTTTTCACGGGCCACCGTGACGCTCTCCCGCAGCGCCATGCCGGGCACATTCGTGCGCGGGATCGACCACCTCCCGAAATCCCGGCGGGCGGTGCATGCCGCGCTGGCCCGTCTGAGCCAATGCAAGGGGATGCCGGGGCTGGTTGCCGACGTCACCGTGACCAATCCGATACCGGCGGGCAAAGGAATGGGCAGCAGCAGCGCGGACATCACGGCCGTGGTGTGCGCTGCGGGCAAAGCCGCCGGCGCTGAGTTTTCCCCAGAATCCGTTGCCGACATCGCCCTCGCGGTAGAACCGACCGATGGTGTGATGTTTCCCGGCATCGCGATGTTCGATCATCGCCACGGCAAAATCGTCGAACTCCTGGGCACCCCGCCGCCAATGGAAGTGATAGTCATTGACCAGGGCGGCCAGGTGGACACGCTGGAGTTCAACCGGGTCGAGCGGGCGGAACATTGGCGGTCGGTGGCCGATGCCACCAACGAGGCCCTGGAGTTGGTGCGGGAGGGCGTCCGCCGCTGTGATCCGGAACTGGTGGGCCGGGGAGCCACCATCTCGGCGCGAGTGGGACGGCCGGACGACGCCGCGCCGTGGGTTGAACGGGCGGCGGAGTTCTCCACCGAGATCGGCGCGGTGGGCATCAACGTGGCCCACAGCGGAACGGTGGTGGGGGTACTATTGGACGCGCGCAAACGGCAGAGCAAGCCGGCGTACCGCCGGGCGTTGGAGGAATTTACCGATGCTGCCGACGTACAGCACTTCCGGATAATTGGCGGCGGGGTGCGTTTCTGACTGTCCGCCGTGCTCGCGAACGGCGATCTTTGTGCCCTTGGGGCAAATAATGCCCACCCGGAGTTTTGCAATGACTACCCGCCGGTGCACCGCAAAATGGGCACCGACGTGTCCGGTGGTCTTCAAAACTATGGCTTCGGCTCTTTGCTGTATCTTGCGCTCCCCTCCGAGATGTATTGGATTTGGTACGGTTACCAGCCTGTTCGCGGTCACAAAATATGAACTGTCCGGCATAGCCTGCGTTGGGTCCGAAGTAGTCTTGCGCCCACCGCAAGATTCTAGTGTCGGAGGGAGGCTTTTCCCAGCTAAACCACCGCTCGTTCACCAATTTCCTGATGTGCGTGTCCACAGGAAACGCTTCCAGTTTGTTCAAAGACATCAAGGCGACACAGTCTGCGATTTTGGGGCCGATTCCGTTGGCAACTTTACGACCGTACCTTTTTCCTTGCATCAATTCCTGGATGACAAGTGAATAAGGCCATCGCTTCATCTCACGAAAATCCAAATCACCTTCATGAACCCGCTGTGCAGTGGCAAGTATTGCCGATGGGAAATCACGATTGAATCTGCCCGCGAACTCCAACTCAATCAATGCCTCAAGTTTGACTGCTAATATCCGTTCTGGTGTTGGGAAAGTGCGTCGTGTGTCGTCGCCCAGATAAATGGTTTGACGGCTCAACGTAGAAATTTCGGACACACACTGCTTGATGTTGGGGATTTTGTTACTTCTTGAGCAGAGGTATGAAACCAAACACTCCCAGGGGTCTTGGCGAAGCACACGCATCCCGGAGTATTTGCGCACTAACTCAGCTGGGCTCCCGACTAACTGTTGTAGTCACGCAACGATAGGCGCGCCGGATGGTGCAAGATTGGTGTAGTCGGGAGCATCGGACACGGGAACCAGTTGGTAGCCAAGTTGGGCTGCTCGGCGTTGGGCCGCACGTAACGCCCGCTGCTGATACTGGGTTTCGTAATATTCGGCCCCAGCGTCCACATACTCCTGACCGTAACGCAGCATGGAATAGATGAGCCTGGCCAGCTTGTGGGCCGTGGCCGTGATGGCCTTGGGGGCTCCCAACTGAGCCTTCTTCCGGCGCAGGAAAGCCCCCAGCGCGCTGTCGGAGCGGTGCAGTCCGTGGGCAGCCAGACGCAGGGCCGCCGCCGCTCGGCTGGAGTTGGGCTTGGTCTTTGAGCTCATGACCCGGCCGCCGGTGATCCGGTTGTTGGGGCTCAGTCCCAGCCAGGATGCAAAGTGCTTGGCGCTGGGCCATTTGGTCATGTCGGTGCCGATCTCGCTGATCACCTTCAGGGCGGTGAAGCCGTCAATGCCGTTGATGCGGGTCAGGTCCACCCCTGTCATCCGGTACAGATGCGTCCTGACGTCGAAACCGGGCGCGTTGCCCTGGCTGCGTTGCCGGCCATTGTCGCCAGGAGACCCGCCGTCGCTGCGGTCCTCGAACCGCTCCAACTGGGCTTCAACCTCCCGGTCGCACTCGGTAATCTTGTCGTGATAGAACCGGTACAGTTCCAGGGCCTGGGTTAGCTCGAAGATGTGCTCCTCCCGCCAGTGTCCTTGCAGCGACTTGGCGATGGTCTTCTCGTCGGCCCTGATCCGACGGTCGCGGAGTTTGGCCAGTCGCCTGGGGTCCCGTTCTCCCTTCACGATAGCCTCGATAATCGCCAGGCCGGTCTTGCCGGTGATGTTGCTGATGACGTGTTGGAGTTTCACGTTCATCTGGGTCAGAGCTTTCTGCATATGCTGGATGTGGTGGGACGCGTACTCCACCAGCATGGCCCGCTGGCGCAGGTAGCTGCGCAGACGCCGGATGTCTGCGTCAGGACGGAAGGCTCCGGAAAGCAGACCATAGGTGTGCAACTGTTGCAGCCACTGGCAGTCCGACACGTCGGTCTTGCGGCCGGGTACGTTCTTGATGCGCCGCGGGTCCACCAGCATCACCTTCAAGCCACGCTCTTCCAGTACCCCGAACAGCGGTATCCAGTAGACCCCGGTGGACTCCATCGCCACCGTCTCCACTCCGCATTCCACCAGCCAATTGGCCAGGCGGTACAGTTCCGAGGTGTAGGCTTCGAACTCCCGCACCGGCCGCTCGGAGCGGGCTTCGGATACCGCCACGAAGTGGCTGCTGGCGCCCACGTCGATGCCCGCCGCGTTCAGGTTGACCTGGGACAATGCCTCAGGCAGACCCTTCAACTCGCCCCGTACCCGGCTCTTTCCCGTCCTCTTGCCATCTTTGTCTGTGTCATCTCTTCCTCCCCGGTTCTGGCGTAAGCGTGT
>JAJEIA010000077.1 GCA_022823505.1 Dehalococcoidia bacterium | reverse complement strand
CGGCCTGAAAGATGGGCATGATTTCGTCCACGCCCATGGATTCGAACTCCTCGATGACGCGGATGCAGGCGTCGGGGTCGCCGACGCAGTAGCCGCCGCCGGCCAGCAGTTCCTCCGGCGTGGGCGGCTTCTGCTGCTGCGGATCCTCGGATGGACGGGACGGTCCGCCGCCACGCACCGCGCCTCCCTGCACGTAAAACCGGTACTCCTCGGGAACGGCGTCGGGATCCACGCCAGCCCATTCCAGCACGAACCGCTGGCGGCTCTGCTCCAGGTACCAGGCGGCAACGTCCGCGCCCTTCTGCCGGGCCCTGGCATCGTCCTCGTCGCAGAAGCCGATGGTCGACGCAACCACCTGGCGGTTGGTGAACCGGCCCACCGGTGTGGCGTTCTCGATGGCCTCGTAGTAGGCGTTCACCCGTCCGCGCGTTTTGTCCGTGCCGCCCAGGGTATTGACCAGGCAGCCGACGCCCAGCTGGCCCGCCAGGCGGAAGGTGTCCTCCTGGGTGCAGGCCATCCACAGGGGCGGGTGCGGCTGCTGGAGAGGCTTCGGAATGACCTCGCGCGGAGGGATCTGCCAGTTCTCTCCGTCGTGGCTGAAGACCTCGTCGCACCACATGCGGGGCAAACACTCCAGGGTCTCGACCATCATGCTCTGCGTCGTGGCCACGTCGGTGCCGAAGGGCGTGAGCTGGTACGGCCCCTTGGTGCGACCCACGCCCACGTCCACCCGCCCATCGCTGAGTATGTCCAGGGTCGACGCCCGCGCCGCCACGTGGAGCGGATGGTGCACCGGGGCCAGCACCACGCCGAAACCCAGGCGCATCTTCTTGGTGTGCTGCGCCATGACGGCCAGGGTCACCTCCGGCGCGGACGAGTGGGCGAACTCTGTGAGGAAGTGGTGCTCCACCAGCCACACCCGCTCGAAGCCCATCTCCTCGGCGTACTGCACCTGCTTCACCGCGTTCCACAGGGTGTCGTACTCTGCCGTGTCCGTCCACGGACGCGGCATCTGAAGCTCGTAGAACATCCCGAATTTCATACCGGTACTCCATGCCTGCTCGGTGATTGGGAGCGCAGCGTCGTGATCGCGCCTGGTAACAATTCTACAACGCCGTCCACCCGCCATCGACGACCAGCAGATGCCCGGTGGTGGCGCCGGCCGAATCGCTGGCCAGGTAGATCGCCGCCCCGACCAATTCTTCCGGGTCCATGCGCCGGCCCAGCGGCATCTTGACGGACAGCTCCGCGCGCACCTCGTCGGCGTCGCGATCGTCGGCTTCCAGCAGGCCGGGGGTGGTGGTCGGGCCGGGGCCGATGGCGTTGACGGTGATGCCGTGTTGTGCCCATTCCAGGGCCAGCACGCGGGTCAGGTTCGCCAGTCCACCCTTGCTGGCGCAGTAGGCGGCGCGGTTCACGGCGCCCACCAGCGCCATTTGGGATGCGATGTTGATGATGCGGCCGTACCCGCTGGGTATCATCAGCCTCGCCGCCGCCTGCGCGCAGAAGAACGCCCCCTTCAGGTTGGTGTCCATCACGGCGTCCCAGTCCTCCTCGGTGACCTCCAGGGCCGGAGCGCGGCGGCGGATGCCGGCGTTGTTCACCAGGATGTCCAGGCCGCCCAGATCGTCCGCCATGCGCCGTATTGTCGGCCTGATTTCCGGCACGTCCTGCACGTCCAGATCGCCGGCCAACCCGACTTGACCCTCGTTGCGGATCCGCATCACCACATCCGACAATCCCTCCCACGACTCGTCCGACGCCATATCGGTAACCGCGACGTCGGCGCCGGCCTGCGCCAGTCCCACGGCCAGCGTCGCGCCAATTCCACGCGCAGCGCCGGTGACCAGCGCTTTTCGTCCCGTCAAATCCAATCCTGCGAAGGGCATATCATTCTCCTGCGTCAGCGATGCGCCGGATCAGACGCTCGCGCGTTCCGGCATTATAGCGATGGCGGCAATTTGCTATACTGTTCACGCCGGCATATTGCCTCTCCAGTAGGTGTCCATATGGTCTCACCAGAATCCCACGAACCGGATCCAGAAACGCGGGCCGCAGAAGGTCCAGCGGAAGAGTTGACGACAAGGCAGGTAGCCGACGCCTTGCTGGAACTAGGCCGTGAACAGGCTGAAATCAACCGGGCAATGGTTGAGCGCTTCAACAAGATGGACGAGCGTTTGAGCGGGATGGACGAGCGCTTCAACAAGATGGACGAGCGCTTCAACGGGATAGAGGGGCGTTTCAACGGGATAGAAGGGCGTTTGGACCGGATAGACGTACACCTTGGTTATCTTCGTGGCGCGCACGCTGCGAGTGCGGCCCGGCGCAACGCCAGTTTGATCGCCGATGACATGGGCTATCAGGTCATATCCCGATTGCCACGCGAGGAACTAATCGGCTTTTCGAACATGGCCCGCGCTGCCGGTAAGCCGGAAGACGACGTACGGAGTTTTCGAGAAGCGGATTTGGTTTTGCTAGTGCATGACGGGTCCGGCCAGCCTGCGTATATCGCAGTTGAGTCGTCATTTACAGTGGCAAGCAAAGACATAAACCGAGCCAAACGGAATGCGGAGTATCTGCACGAGTTCACCGGGTTGCCCGCAAGAGGGGCAGTAGCCGGGGTTGACATAGCGCCTGGACGCGAAAGGAACGCGAATGCCGGCGGCGTGCACTGTTACCACATTCCGATCCGAGACTTGGAATCCGATTGACGGTAGCACGGTCAAGACGCCCGAAGTTGCAAATCCAGCCCTCCCAGCAGGGCTGGACTGGTTTAAGGATCGTCCGTCCGGTTGGCGTCTGTTGAAGGGACCGGATGGTGCGTGCTACTGTGTTGCGGCATATTTTTGCCCGCGAATAAGCAGGGAACGCATTGTTTGTGACCAGGTCGCCAGGGTTGCTCATGGTCTTTGCCGTCGCCGTAGAGGCAGCCGCGGTCGTATTTTTTTCAGCGTGCCCGGGGCTGGCGAATACCGTCGAGGCCAACGGCGCTTCCACCATCATCATGGACCGCACCCAGGGTCCCTACCGCATGGTGGTGGGCATCATCCCCGCCCGCCCGGTCATACCCCAAACGCACCTGGCCATCCAGTTGTTTGACGTTGCCGACCCCCGGCCGCTGCGCGACACCGAGGTGCGGATGACGGTGGTCACGTCCGGGCCGCCCGGTTCCACGGGGTTTGGCCCACACCAGGTGCTGAACGAGCAGACGCTCCGCTACTTCGAGGTCGACGTTCCCTTCGCAACCACCGGCCCGTGGGAGGTGTCCGTCATGGTCGCCTCGGAACGGGGCGAGGAGACATTCGTGCTGCCCCTTGACGTGGGCGAGCCCGGCGCCAGCATCCAGTGGATCTGGATTACGGCGGTGCTGGCCGTGATCATCGCGGTCGGGGCGTGGACCTGGCTCACGCTCCGTCGGCGCAGTGCCGCTTCCTGATGAACCGACGCGCTGCCTGCTGCCTGCTGATCCTGGGCGCGACGGCCCTGGCCGTGTTGTTCAGCGTGGTCACTCCGATTTCCGCTCACGCCCACGGGTTCGGTGAGCGGTACGATCTACCGTTGCCCCTGTCGCTATTCGTCATAGCCGGCGCGGCGGCGGTGGCGCTGTCGTTTGTCGTCGCAGCGGTGTTCCTGAGAGCCGGGACGACCCATACCGGCTATCCCCGTTACAATCTGCTGCGGCTGGCCCCAATGCGATGGCTGGCGTCGGCGCCCGTCACCGCCACGCTGAAAACCCTGTCGGCCGCGCTGACGGCGTACGTCATTGTCGGCGCGCTGATCGGCAGTGAGCGAGCGGCTCTCAACCCCGCGCCGGCCGCAATCTACGTGGCCTTCTGGGTGGGCCTCAGCTTCTTCACGGCCGTATTCGGCAACCTTTGGGCGCTGGTCAATCCGTGGAAAGCGACGTGGGGATTTCTTGAGATGGCCTTCGCGATCGTATCCGGCGGAGGCCGGTTGAGCCTGCACCATCGCTACCCCGCCAGGATCGGCCCCTGGCCGGCGGTGCTGGTGTTCGTCGGGTTCGCCATCCTGGAAACGGTGGCCGCCGACACTGCCGGCCCTCGGGCGTTGGGCTGGATCCTGGTGCTCTACACCCTGTACAACTTCGTGGGGATGTACTTGTACGGTCGCGAGGTGTGGCTGCGCAACGCCGAGGGGTTCACAGTCGTCTACGGGTTCATGGCGCGCTTTTCAATAACTGAGGTCCGAGCTCCGACCTCGCGCTGCCGGAGGTGTACCACCGACGGGCGATGTTCGGCTGGTGAGACCAACTGCGTCGACTGTTACGAGTGCTTTGCCCTGGCTTCGCCACCGCAGCGGGAGTTCAACCTGCGCCCGCCCTGCGTCGGCCTGAACCGGCTCGGCGTGGTGACGCTGACCGTCGTGTTCCACGTGATCCTGCTGCTGTCCACGGTGTCATTCGACGGCCTTTCGGCGACGCCGGAATGGCTGGTGTTCACCGGCCAGTTCCTGCTCCAGTTCCCACGCTACGGCGGTTACGTCGCCAACCTGATCGGGGTACTGGGATTGCCGGTGGTCTTCGGGCTGCTGTTTGTCGCCACCTGCACGGCAATGGGGTGGCTTTCCGGCCAATCTGAACCGGACGCGGGCCAGTTGCTGCGACGGTTCACCTTCTCGCTGCTCCCTATCGCCCTGGCCTACCACTTCGCCCACTTCCTGGGGTTCCTGCTCATCAACGGCCAGCGGTTCATCGTGCTGGCGTCGGATCCTTTCGGCTGGGGCTGGGACCTGTTCGGCACGGCGGACGCCATCATCAACATCGGCATCCTGTCGCCCGTTTTCATCTGGTATTTCTCGATCCTGGCCATAGTGGTTGGCCACATCGCCGGCGTCTACCTGGCCCACGTGCAGGCGACGCGGATCTACGCGACTCGGCGCGCGGTGCTACTGAGCCAGGCGCCCATGCTGGTACTGATGGTGTGCTACACTTGCGCGAGTTTGTGGATAATTTCGCGCCCCATCGCCGAATGAGGGCGGCCCAATACGGAGGACTCAACAGTGCCCGAACGCAGCCCGCGACTGGAAGGAAAGGTGGCAATCGTGACCGGAGCCGGCTCCAGCGGCCCCGGCGTCGGCAACGGCCGGGCCACGGCCACGCTGTTTGCCCGCGAGGGGGCAAAAGTCCTGCTGGTGGACATCACCGAAGAGCGGGCTGCCGAGACTATGGAAATGATCCAGGCCGAGGGCGGCGTGGCATCCACCGTGCAGGCTGACGTCACCAGCGCCGCCGACTGCGAGCGCATGGTCGAAACCTGCATCGAACGCTACGGTCGGCTGGACATCCTGGACAACAACGTGGGCATCTCCCGCCGGGGGACCGTGGTGGAAGTTTCCGAAGAGGACTGGGACCACATCATGGCGGTGAACGTCAAGACCATCGTCATGGCCAGCAAGTTCGCCATCCCGCGCATGATGGAGGCCGGCGGCGGGTCGATCATTAACATCTCGTCAATCGCCGGCCTGCGCGCCCACAGCAGCACGCCGTACACGGCGTCCAAGGCGGCGGTGATTGGGCTAACCATCAGCATGGCCGCCGACCACGGGCCCGACGGGATCCGCACCAACTGCATCGCCCCCGGCCTGGTCTATACCCCCATGGTCGCCCCCCGCATGGACGACGACCTGCGCCAGATCCGGAGTTCTTCGGCCCCACTGCGCACCGAGGGCACTGCGTGGGACATCGGCAACGCCGCGCTGTTCCTGGCCAGCGACGAGGCCCGCTGGATCAACGGCGTGGTGCTTCCCGTCGACGCCGGCCTGGTGGCAACCTCGCCCGTCACCTACCAGACGCTGGCGCAGCAGGTCCGGGTGTAGTCCCGCATAATGGAGTTGATGATCGGGAGGCAGTGACGGTTACCCCGGACCGGCAAGGTATCTAATCCTCCGCTGCGAGCCCCAAGCCGGAAGAAGCGCCAGTGAGTCCCAGCACCGGGAAATCGGTGGACGAGGAAGTCGCCGGCTTGACTCGTGTCAGCATTCCTTTTGTTTTCGTAGCTTGTCTAGCAGCCCGTCTGAGGATTGGGTTCCAGTGTTGATGGGAGGGTGTCTGGGCGAGGGGTCATGCCGTTAGCGGGCTTGGCGGTGCGGGATTGGCAACGCCGGAATCGGCGATGTCCGGCAGTGGCGAAAGAGCTTGAGCAGGTTGTGGCCGGTGCAGATCAGCGATCACTCGCCCGCAACCTGCTCCAATCCCCGCATCAGGAACCGCCGGAAGCCTCGGCCCTGCTTGATCTGTCCGAATACCGGCTCCACCGTCGCCATGCGCAGCGCGTAACGCTTACGACCTCGCTTGGTCTGCAACTTGCGCCGCATCCGGTCTTGGGGAGAGAGGTCTTTGGGGATGCGTCCTCTGGGTGCGGGCGGCGGTTGGTGGCCGTGGCGGGTCTTGTCCGGCGCGACGAAGGGGTCGGCGCCCAGGGCCTGCAAATCGGCCACCGCACTTGCCGAGTAGTAACCGGCGTCGGCGGACACCTCCCGGGGCACCGCCCTCACATTGGTGATGGTCTCCTCGATCATCATCATCGCCTGCCCCTTGTCCGACGCCTGGTTGGTGGCTCTGGCCGCCACAATCACCTGATGCTCATGGTCCACCACCGCCTGGCAGTTATAAGCCTGCAGGAACTCCCGCCCGCCAGCACCGGGCATGATGCGCGACTCCGGATCGGTGAAGTTGCGCTGGGCTTTGTCGTCAGGCTCCCCAGGATGCTCCCTGCCCTCCTCTGCCGCACGCTCGGCTTCAGCCTGGGCCTCGGCTTCCAAAGCCGCCATGGCCTCCCGGATCCGCTCCAACCGACCCTCCCGAAAGGCCAACGCATCACCCTGTTTGGCCTTCCCGTACCGGCGATCCTCCTCCTCATCCACCTCCTGGGCCCGGCGCAGCAACTCATCCACCTCACCCTGCAATTGCGCTTCCTTCTCCTTCATGCGCTTATAGCTCATCGCCTTGTGCTTCGATGCGTTGGCCCTGACCTTGGTGCCGTCCAGCGCCACATGGCCCAGCTTGACCAGTCCGGCCCGCTGGCAAAACACCAGCACCTGCCGAAACAGTCCCGACAGCGCCGCCAGGTGGTCCTTGCGAAAGTCCGAGATGGTGCGGAAGTCAGGCGTGTTGTTGACCGCCGGCACCCGGAAGGCGATGTCCTCATGCAGTCTGGTGGCGATGCGCCGTGATGACGGCACCCCGACGCAATAGGCATAGAGCAGCACCTTCACCATCATCGTGGGATTGTAGGGCGGACCACCGCGCCGCTCACCCTCGTAACGGGACGTGATCTCGGAGAGATCCAACTGGTCCACCACGTCGGAGATGAAATAGGCCTGGTGATCCTCGGGCAGCCACTCCCGCAGCGCTGCCGGCAGCAGCAATCGCTGGTCAGGATCATAGGGCAGATAGGTCTTACTCATCGATGGCTCCCCAAGACTGGACTGACCCCATCATACCTTTTCGCCCTTGCTGGCCTTTTTCTCGGACGGGCTGCTAGTCGCAATGGCAGGTGATCTTCAGCGATCGAGTTCACCAATGCTACTTTGGCATCGTTAGCCATAGCGACACCGAGCATATGGAACCCTGTACCTTCTGCAGGTAGAACGACATCGCCCCCCTGTTGATGCGGATTGTGGATCGCTCAACAGCCGTTGCGTCCAGTCAGTTGCTCTGGCACTCATAACGTCAGCCTGATGGCGGATGCCCTCGGTCCGCCTCACCCTCCATTGATTCCCAGCACCGGCCGTCAGGCGACGAAAAGGAACGCCGAAATCAGCGGCTATCTCCCCGGTCGCTATGAGATGTCATCCAGACCTTCGACGGGCATTTGCGCGGACCGGTCCGCATCGAGGTACAACTCCAATCCGGCCTGCGAAGCCCGCGCGTAGACGGCATCCAGCACCGTCAGGAACTCCTCGCTACCCTGCCAGAACGGGAAGCGGCCCAACTGCCGGGGCAGCGCGGCCGTCTCCTCAGGCACGCGGGCCGGCCCGATGAGGTCGTCGTAATTGTCGTTCCATTCGGGTTGCCGCCAGAATGCGTCAGGGTCTACGGGCAGCGGTTCCGGCGGCAGCGTCGGCGCCATCAAGGCGCTGGCCCCGGCGGACCTCCGCAGGTCGGGTCCCAGCAGCTCGTCACGTTCGATGCCCCGCATTCTGAAGATGAGGAACGGGTCGCGGTCAAACTCCTCCCCCAGCAGCAGGTACACGGCCGCGATGTGCTTGCAGGGATTGGCGAAGTCAGGGCACGAGCAATCGGTCTCCAGGTCCCTCTTTCGCGAGGGAAAAAGGGACAAGCCGACGTCGGCGAACGCATCCTCGACGTTCTCCGGCATCTGGCCCGCCAGCAGACTGGCGGCGAATACTGGCCGCTCAGCCAGGGCAGCCTGGAGCTTGTGCAGATCTGAGTCCGGCAGCGTGGCGACCGCGATGCTGACCCGGTAGGGCCGCTTTCGTGAACCCTGGACGCTGGCAGTCACCTCGCCCGGCCCCACGTCGATGGACACCACCTGCCCCCGGCGCGCGTAGGACCGGCCTCGGGAGAGCCTGGACCCTATGCTGAATCGCTCCAACGCCTGCACCCAGCGCCTGGCCCACCAGCTGGCGCCGAAATCCCCACGCTTTGATTGCGCCCGGATCCCGCCCTTGGCCTCCCGGGGACGACTGTACTCGTAATCGTAATAGACCATGGCGTTCAGTCCTGTGGTACGCGGGCTACAGTGTTCATTCCGGGCGGTTTCATGCGACCGCAACTTCAGAGCTCAGGCTGAGCACGTCTCTGAGTTCGTCGTTGGACAATTCGGTCAGCCAGCCTTCTCCGGTCCCTACCACCCGCTCGGCGGTGGCCTGCTTGGCCTCAATCATCAGGTCGATCCGCTCCTCCAGGGTGCCGGCGCACATGAACTTGTGCACCTGGACGTTGCTGGTCTGGCCGATGCGGAAGGCCCGGTCCGTGGCCTGGTTCTCCACGGCGGGGTTCCACCAGCGGTCGTAGTGAAACACGTGGTTGGCCGCCGTCAGATTCAGACCGGTGCCGCCGGCCCGCAGCGACAGGATGAATACCGGCGGCCCGTTCCCGGCGTCCTGGAACCGCTCTACCATCCGGTCCCGCTGACGCCGGGAGACCCCGCCGTGCAGGAAGAGCGCCTCCCGGCCGAAGGTGTCCTGGATGTGCCGCTGCAGGATGGCTCCCATCTCGGCAAACTGGCTGAATATCAGGGCGCGGTCACCCACCGCGATGATCTCCTCAAGCATATCCTGCAACCTGGCCAGTTTGCCCGACCTCCCGGCGATGGCGGAATTGTCCCCAAGCAACTGCCTGGGATGATTGCAAACCTGCTTCAGCTTGGTCAGAGTGCCCAGTATCGCGCCCCGGCGATCGATGCCTTCCGCCCCTTCCCAGGCCTGCTCTGCCTCCCGCAGCACGGCTTCGTACAGGGTGGCCTGCTCCCTGGTCAGCGGACAGAACTCCCTGGTCTCCACCTTCTCGGGCAGGTCGCTGATGATGGACCGGTCGGTTTTGAGCCGACGCAGGATGAAGGGGCCGGTGGCCCGCTGCAGCCGCTGGGCCGCGCCCTCGTCCCGTTCGGCCTGGATCGGCACGAAGTAGTTGCGCTTGAACTCGCCCTCCGTTCCCAGCAGGCCCGGGTTCAGGAACTGCATCACTGACCACAGGTCGCCCACGTGGTTCTCCACGGGCGTCCCGGTCAGGGCGATCCGATACTCAGCGCCCAGCGACCGGGCGGCCCGGGCCTGACGGGTGGCCGGGTTCTTGATGTTCTGCGCCTCGTCCAGCACGACGCCACGCCACGGCGCCTCGGCCATGAACCGGACGTCCCGCGCCAGAACCCCGTAGCTGGCCACGACGATGGCGTACTGGCATGCCGCGTCCGCGAATTCGGCATCCCGCTTGCGGCCCGGACCGTGATGCACCATCAGCGGCAGGTCTGGCGTGAACCGGGCCGCCTCCTTTACCCAGTTGTTGAGCACCGAGGTCGGACAGACCAGCAGTACCGGCCGCTCGGCGCCTTCCCGTCGGTCCTGCTGGATGGCCGCCAGGGTCTGGACCGTCTTGCCCAGGCCCATGTCGTCGGCCAGGCAGGCGCCCAAGCCCCAGCGCCGCAGGAACGCCAGCCAGGAATAGCCCCGCTGCTGATAGGGCCGCAGCGTCCCGCAGAAACCCTCCGGAGTCTCCAGTTCCCGGAACTCGGCCCGTCCGGTGAGCTGCCCCAGCAGTTCCTCCACCCAGCCGCTGGCCGCCACGCCGTCCACGTCGAAACCTTCCGGCGTTTCCCCCGCGCCCACTGCCAGCCGGATGACGTCCTGCAGCGTGACCTCGCCCTTCCGGTCCCAGAAATCCAGCGCCGCCCGTATCTCGCTGGCGTTGAGCTCCACCCACTGGCCGCGCAGTCTCACCAGCGGCGTTTTCAGCTGGGCCAGCGCCTCCAGCTACCGGGCGGTCATGACCTCGTCCCCCAACGCCACCTCAAGGTTCAGTTCCAGTGTGGTGGCCAACGACACGCCGCTCCCGCCCTGCATCCGGGGGGACTTCACGTTGGCCCTGACGGTGGGTTTGATCTTGGTTCCCCGGCGGGTCCACCACGCCGGCAGGATGATGCCGTAGCCGGCCTCCTCCAGCGCGATGGACTCCCTGGTCAGGAACTGGTACGCCGCGGCGGCGTCCAGCTTCCGGCCAGCGGGCCTTTTCTGCTGCAGGCTGTCGGTCACGCCGGAGCAGAGCCCGCTGGCCTGACCCAAAGACGCCAGCAGGAACTCCCGGGGGTTGAAACCGTCTCGGTCCAGCCCTGGGACCCGCTGGCCCCTGGTTTTCCAAACCGCGCTGGCGGGCAGCAGCAGGCTCCGGTCATCGTGAGACTGCAGCAGGTAGCGCAGATACCATCCGTCCCGTTGCGTCGGAGCAACCTCGGGTTCGGCGTCGGGGGGCTCCGGCGGTTCCTCAAGCCGGAAGCAGACCCGAAACGGCGCGCTGGCCGTCAGAGCGATGGGACGCTGCCATTCCGCCACCTGCGACCGCAACTGCCCCAACTGCTCCGGACTGCCGTGAACGGCGCGATCGGCTGATTTCAGGCCGTGCAACCAGGCGTCATGCACGCTGTCGAAAGACAACTTTTTGCGGCGACCCCTGGGCGCAGCCATCTCCGGAACTCCGATGGCATCCCTGACCAGGCGGTCCGCGACCACGGCTACGAAGGTCCTGAGAACCGTGGCCGCCGGCTGGTCGGGCGGTTCATCTGCGTCAGGGTCCGACAACGAACGGGCCGCCGCCGGCATGTGTTGGCTCAGCCGGGCCAGTCGCTCGGCGTCGTCTCCGATGAACAGCGGCATCCAGGCGGCGCGCGCGCCACCCGGGTCGTGGATGATCCCCGGCAGGAACCGCTGCCGAGCCACCAGCCCAGCACCGAAGCGCACCGCCTGGTTCCAGTAGTCCAGGTCCACTCCGATGCCCACGCCGGCAGTCAGCATCCCCTGACCTCTGCAGGCCTGAAATATGGGAATGGCGTCCGCCGGAGACACCCGGTATGCCGGTATGGACCAGGGCATCAGCCTGGGTTTCGCCCTGGATCTGGGCGGGTCCGCCACCAGGGCGCTGGACGGAAGCGGGCTGCCGCCCCGGCTGGGCAACCACGCGGTGGCGGAGACCATCTCGCCCGTGTCCGCCCGAAAGCCGGATGCGGCGCTGGCCAGAACGTTGACCAACTCTTCGGCATCAACGCAGTAGGGATGCTTATTGCCCACCGGATCACGGTCCCCATCGGGGCGCATTTCGTCCGGAGACCGCTCCGCCCACAGCAGCATCCAACCGTCTTTCATGCCACCATGCAGTATGATCATGGCAGATTCCCCGATCCGTAGGGCTTTGTCGGCACTGGTCCTACGGCGATGACAGCCGCTGTTCCTATTCCCATACGGGATTACCTGAGCGCCGTCGCGAGCCTGGGCACATCTTGGACACCGGCGCGAGACCCCGTTCGCACTCTACTCGGCGCCGGCCACGGTGGGCAGCGCACGTATCTTTGTTCCCACCAGCCGTTCCGCGACCGCCAGCTCGTACTGCGCCTGCAGGTTCAGCCAGAACTGGGGATCCATGCCGGACCAGTGGCCAAACCTCAGGGCGCTGTCGCCCGTCACCGCGCGTTTGCCGGCCAGGATCTGGCTGATGCGATTGGCCGGGACGTCAATCTGCCTGGCGAAACTCGCCGGCGATACGCCTCTCTCCTCCAGCTCATCTTTCAAGATCGCACCAGTTCAGGATGTCAGGCGATCCATTTAGAAGCCATTACTCTTCATGTGCCTGGGTAATGTCATGCTCTTGTCCTCCGGTCAGAATGAACCGCAAAGGGTTGCCCAGCGCGTCCACGCTCACATGGACTTACGTTTTGGGAATCATCCCAGCCCCAGCGTTGCCTCCGGGAACAGCTCATCCACGTCGACCGCTTCCGGTATCACCTTCTGCTCCACGTTGAAGCCCACGAATGTCTCCAGGGTTTTCCGCGAGCTCTCCACACCGTAGGGGATCGGGTCGTCGCCCACTACGTCAACCATCCGGTGGTACGGCCGGTCCTCCGGCGCGGCGGCGTCACCCGAGCGCAGCTTGCCCATGTACAGCGCCTTGGCCGTGTTGAACGTCTCGAAAAGTTCCGCCGCCAGGTCGGGGTTGGAGTCCAGCGCGGCGTTCTTCACCACCAGCATGTGGCTGATGGGATACACCCCCGTCTTCCGGTGCCAGGCCGCGTCGGCGGCGTCCGGCTCCTGGAACAGCGGCCGCACGTCCGGCGAGTCCACCGGCCCGGCGCCGATGGCCGCGTCGATCTCGCCCGACAGCAGCATCTCGCCCAGGTTGCTGTTGGGCGACGACACCACGTTGGCCGGCGCCGCGTACTCCGCCACGTGCTCGTCGCCGGACAGCACCCACGTCACCGCGTCCAGATCCACGCCGTACTCCGTCTGCAGCAATCCCCGCGTCCAGACCCCGGGCGTCAGCGTGTAGCTGCGCACGCCGAACCGCTTGCCCTCCAGGTCTTTGGGCGATTCGATGCCGCTCTTCCGGTTCACCACGATGCCACCGTGGTAGAAGGCCCGGGTCAGGAAAACGGGCACCCCCGTGAACTGCTTGCCGTGCGCCCGGGCGCACAGGTAGGTGGATAGCGCCATCTCTGCCACGTCGAACTCCAGCTCCCGCACCATCCGGCGGAAGATGCTGGTCACCGGCGACACCTCGATGTGCTCCATGCTGAACGCCGACGAGGTGATCGTGCCGTCCTTCAGCGGGGTGGTGTGTCCATAATTGCCCACGGCGGTCCGCAATACCAGGTCGCTCATTTCTCTGCCTCCCGTGCGTTGCTCGCGTACGATCCGAGCTTCGTGTCAGCCATGCGCCAATCATCCCCTAAATCCAGGCCGCCCGCAAATCGGGACAGGGCTTGTGCAAAGTCATTGTCAGAAGCAGGATCGCCAGGATTAGGAGATTTTCGGCATCCATGAACATCCTGAAAATCTCGAAATCCGGCAAATCCTGCTTCTGACGGTTGCCGACGGGTCTGCCAGTTGCCGCAGGGATGGACTTTGCGCACGCCGGGACGCGGCCCCGGCGCTCGATGCTGCGGCAGCCAGCCAGAATGGTACGCGACGTCAGGGGCCTGGCTACGAAGTCATTCTCCGCAGGGCGTTGTACGCCAGCTCCTCCCCCTCTGCCTCGATGGTTTCCGCCATCCACTCGGCGATGAGAGGCGCGGCTCTTTCGATTGCGCTGGCCAAAGCGTCCCGCATCAACTCGCCGGTTGTGCCGTAGCCCCAGTCATCCTCGTCCTCCTCCTGTCGCAACAACTGCAATTCCTCCTGCAACGCCGACTGGAGCGGTTTGTAGGCCTCGAAGACCTTCAGGCCAAAGATGTCCACAAAGCCGGAATCCGGCCTGGCCCGTCCCCTTGTTTCCACCAGGTTCAGGCACTCCCGCATCAGGCAGCGCCGGAATTCGGCGGCCAGCTCATCATCGACCCCCGCGCCTTCCAGCACGCCCTCTACGCTGGCGCCGAAGTCGTGATTGTCAAAGGGCTGGTCCCAATCGGTCCCGATCTCGATCATCGGGGTTATCACGACGGTCTCGAATTCTTCGTTGAACCCCATCAGGTCGTCCGTGTAGAACGAATCTTCATATCCTTTCTCCAGTATGTCGTTGATCGGATCGTAACCTTCGGTCTCGATCTCGTCCGCCAGCTCGCTGACCAGCGCGGCGGCGAGTTGCCGGTTTTCGCCCAGGTAGGCAGCCAGTTCCTCCGCAGTGGAGATCGTGCGCTCTGCGTCCTCGTGCTCCGCCGGATCCGGCTTTTGATTCATCCTTCTGCTCCTTGATGGCAGTTCGATTTGCGTCGGCAATTGTCGGCGCAGTTTGGCGGTCCCGTCAACGGCATACCCGTGGCGCTTTCGGCCTTCAATCGACCTCACGCATCCGGGTGGAATCACCGGGGCACTTCTCGCGGCCGGACACTGTGAAACCGGGTGATTGCCGGCCCGTTCTCGCATTGCGCCCCAACGGTCTTGGCGGTATGATGATTCCGAGTGCTTTCCAACGTCACACCGCCGCTCGAATAACCCATGGCTGCTGATACCACTGCTGCTGAGAATCTCCGCACCGCCCTGTACGATACCCATGTAGCTCTCGGCGCCCGCATGGTGCCCTTCGGCGGATGGGACATGCCGGTGCAGTACGAGGGGGTCATCGCCGAGGTCGCGGCCGTTCGCAACGCCGCCGGCCTGTTTGACGTCTCGCACATGGGCCGGCTGCATATCGGCGGGCCCAACGCGGCCGCCCTGCTGGACATTCTGCTCACCGGCTCTGCGTCCGGCCTGCGCGTCGGTCGCGCCCGCTACTGCTTCATCTGCAACGAGCAGGGCGGCGTCATCGACGACACAATCTTCTACCGCCTCTCCGACGACGAATTCCTGCTCATCCCCAACGCCGGCAACCGTCCCGTCGTGGCCCGCTGGTTCGACCGCCAGCTCGCGATGCATTTCGATGGTCGCGGCGTGCACATCACCGATCGCACCATGCTCACCGGACTCATCGCCGTGCAGGGACCGAGGGCGGTGGACATTGTCGATCAGCTGTGCGAGGACTTCACTCCCGGCGCTCGTCAGGCGAGCAACCCCGGCCGCAGCCCTGCGCCGTCTCTGTTGCGACCTTTCACGTGGGGCCGTGGCCACATCGACGGTCGCCGCGTTTTCATTGGACGCACCGGCTACACCGGGGAGGATGGGTTTGAACTCGCCGTCGGGTCCGCTGACGTCGTCCCCATCTGGAACAGGCTGACCGATGCCGGCGCGGTCCCCTGCGGCCTGGGAGCCCGGGACGTGCTCCGGCTGGAGGCTGGCCTCCCGCTGCACGGCCACGAACTGTCCGACACCATCACGCCCATTGAGGCCGGCCTGGGCCGGTTCGTGCGGCGCGACGGAGGCTACAACGGCGCCGACGTGCTGGACCACCAACGGGTCTACGGGACCGAACGCCGCCTGGTTGGGCTGACCCTGCCGGGACGCAGCGCTCCCCGCGCCGGGTATGAGGTACTGGCTAATGGCGAGGTCGTCGGCGCGGTCGCCAGCGGCAGCTATTCGCCCACCCTGCAGCGGAGCATCGCCATGGCCTTTGTCGACGCCGCTCACGCCGAGCCCGACACCGTCCTCACCGTCGACATTCGCGGACGCCGGGCCGAGGCCACAACCGCGGAAATTCCCTTCTACCAGCGACCGGCCTAGAGCCCGTTGACAAAAATGCCGTCATTCCCGCGAAAGCGGGAATCCAGCGTCCGAAATCGTTAATGACCTTTCTGACCATTTCACCATACCCGCCCTGGACTCCTGCTTTCGCAGGAGTGACGGTGTGACTTGCCATCCGTGGCGCCTTCGGTCGCCAGAATCGTTGACCACCTTACCTTTGGAGGTACCAGACAAAGTGAACCCCGAAGACCGCAAATACTCCAGGGAGCACGAGTGGGCCCTGGTTGAGGACGCCGCCGCCGGAACTGTCCTGGTGGGCATCACCCACTACGCTCAGGACCAGTTGGGCGACGTCGTGTACGTGGAACTGCCCGAGACCGGCGCCCCCGTCGGGCACATGGACAAGATGGGGGAGATCGAATCCGTTAAGGCCGTGTCCGACCTCTATTCGCCCGTCAGCGGCGAGGTCACCGAAATCAACGGCCGGCTGGCCCAGGAACCCGAACTGGTGAACGCCGACCCCTTCGGAGACGGCTGGATGCTGCGGGTCCGCATGAGCGATCCGGCTGAACTCGACGCCCTGCTGGACGCCGGCAGTTACAACGAGTACCTGGGAGGCCTATAGGCCCCGCGCCGGCCCGCCGGACAACCCCGTCCGCCGGGACGCCTACCGGCATCGTTGGACGGCGCACTCCCACCCCCCACAGGACAATTCGGAAGCCGGTCCCAGTTGAGACCGGCTTTCTGCTGCCCATATCGACCCGCGGGTCCTAACCCCCGGGCAACGCGCCGATGCATTCATCGCCGCTTGCAATCCAAACTGCGGATCCGGCGTCGTTGTGCTCTCCCCCTCGGCAACCATCCGAAACATCATGACCCGGAGTCTGACCGCGCCGCCGCCGCAATATACCCGCCTACTCCCCCTGGCCCGTTTGCGGCGCTGCACCGAAGACCGATACTGCGGAAGGCTCGGAATCCCTTTCCGGCATGGGCATTTGCCCCGGATTCACCTCCCAGCAGGTTAGCGCGAACAGCATACCCATCAACGCCAACCGCAGCGAGTGCTTGAGCAGGAACGCCAGTCGCCGGGTGACGGTCGCCGTAGTTTTGTGGCCTAAGTGCATTTATTCGGGTTCCTCCTGGATCGAGGTTGACGCGCATTTGTGCCCTGATTTCGTCCCCGTCGATGGTTGCCGTCCTTTGTGTCCGTGGCCTGGAAGCGGGCAACCGATTAACCGGTAACACCGTGCGGTTTTCAGTGGTGTTTCCCAATCAAGACGTCGATTTTGCCCCGGCGTCAATGTGCGTGATACGAAACGGCGGCGCAGCGCGGACATTTGAAAGGCGTAACCGTCGTACGCGACGATCGATGCCAGCGATGATGTCCTGATGGCGCACGCGCGTTACGTGCGATGTGCCGACAAATGCTCTCGGCGCGGCACGGATCGCGCGGTGGTGGCCTTTCGCGGGGATAATAGGCTTCGGTATCGGTAAAGTCTGTGCAATCGGGGTTTTGCACGCCGAAAGCAACGTGTGTGCAGGAAAAAGGCGGGGTTTTTGCGCGCCAAAATCGTGTCACCGTTGCCAAAATGCCGATTGCTCCCGATTGATGTTCATGTGCAAATCGCCGCCTGGCATCCGCGACGCCATGTAAAAATGTCGGTGGAGATGACCGCACTCACCGGCAATGCGCATCGAACGGGGTGATGGTTGCCGCTGCATATGGCGGCTGCGACGGGGCGCCGGCGCTTCGCCCGGCGGTGGGCGCCCGGGTGTCAGGTTCGTAGCGCGAAACTCGGCTCAACGCCTGGCTGCGCCTCCGGGAGGGACCTTGTCTCGTCGCCTCGGCAGAACCGAGCCGACTGGGACATTCACCGGGCGACTGCCGGTCGACCCCGCGATTCTGGGATCTGCATGGTTATCGGATCGCCACTTGCCAGCTTAAGAGTCGGCGACTATCATAGCCGCATGGCAGAACGCGAAGTCCGCTATCGAATGGGCGCGGCCCAATCGGTGTCCGCCGAGACCTTCGGGCGCCCCGGCCAGCGCACCTTCCGCTTGGTTGCGGAGGCCGGAAGGGCTCAATCCTTTATCTGGCTCGAGAAGGAGCAGCTTTTCCAACTCGCCCTGTATCTCCAGCAGGCGGTGAAGCAACTGGGCGAATCGGTGGTGGATCAGGAAAGCGCTCCCGGCGAAACTCCCTGGATGGGAGACCCGCTGGAGCAGGACTTCCGCGCCCGCCAGATGCAACTGGAATACGACAAGGAAGCCAACTGCTTCGTCATCCACGCCTTTGAGGGCGACGAGGATGACCCCGACGCCGGCGCCCAGACTTCGGTCAGCTTCTGGATGACGATGGCCCAGTCCTCAGCCCTGGCCGACCAGGCCCTGCGGATCTGTGCGGCCGGCCGGCCCCCGTGCTTCCTGTGTGGCGCGCCGATCGATCCCGACGGCCACCGCTGCGCCCGCGCCAACGGCCACGCCGTATTTGAAACCGGCTAGCCGAACGGCCGGCCCCCCTGTTCCCGTGGTCACCGACGGGCCATCCGACTTTGACCTGCTCCGGCACGGGGAGATCCTGAGCTGCGACCTGACGCGGCAGGGTTCCAACTACACTTACCTGGCCGAGATTTCGCTGCAGGATCGCTACGCCCTGGCCATCTACAAACCCCGGCAGGGCGAGTGGCCTCTTTGGGATTTCCCCTCCGGCACCCTATACAAGCGCGAGTACGCTGCCTACCTGCTCAGCCATATCCTGGGCTGGGACTTCATCCCGCTCACCATCATCCGCGAGGGCCCGGGCGGCATCGGGTCCGTTCAGCTTTACGTCGATCACAATCCCCGAGAAAACTACTACACCATCACCCGCGAGGAACTGAGCGACTGCGACGCCGATCAGCTGCGCACCATCTGCTGCTTCGACCTGGTCGCCAACAACACCGACCGCAAGCCCGAGCACGTCATCCGCGCTCCCGACGGCAAGCTGTGGGGCATCGACCACGGCCTGACCTTCCATGCGGACACCAAGATCCGCACCGCCATCTGGGACTTTGCGGACGAGCCCATTCCCGATCGCCTGCTGGAACCCCTGCGCCGCCTCTGCGGACAGATGATCGCGCCCACGGGCGACGTTGCCGAGCTGCTGTCCATGATGGACGCCGCCGAGGCCCGGGCCCTGATGCAGCGGTTGCAATGGGTGCTGCAGGAAGGGACCTACCCTGGCCTTCCGGGCTACCGCCGGCGCCGAAGACGGGACTAGCTGCCAGCCGCCAGCAGCCCGTAGTCGAAGTGTTCCAGGTTCTCGATGATCACGTCCGCCGCCGAGAGGTCCAGGTGTCGCGTGCTATCGGTTAGCGTGCACACCGTGTAGGCTCCCGACGCGCTGGCTGCCGCCAGGCCGATGGGCGAGTCTTCAATCGCCACGCACTCCGTCGCCTCGAGCCCCAGGAGCCGCGCGGCCTTGATGTAGATGTCCGGGGCCGGCTTGCCGTTCTCGATGTCGTCGCCGCCCAGTTTTACCGGGAAGGCATCGGTCAGGCCGATGACCGAGAGCTTCAGGTTCACCCACTCCCGCAGCGACGACGACGCCACCGCGATGGGCAGGCCCCTCCGTTGCGCTTCGGCGATCAGCTCCCGGACGCCCGGCCGCGCCACCAGGTCCGAGCGCAGCACTTCCTTCACCACCTCGTTGTAGCCGGCCAGCAGTTCGGCCGGCGTCTGCGGTATCCCCCGCAGTTCCTTGACCCGAACCCAGGTCTCCTCCACCGTCGTGCCCAGCAGGTAGCGGTTGTTCTCCTCTTCCGTTATCGGGTCAGCGCCGCATCGTTCCACCATCACGTTCACCGCCTTGTGGAACAGCGGCTCGCTGTCCACCAGCACCCCGTCCATGTCGAACAAAATCCCCTTGTAACCAGGCATCTCCGGTTGGTCCCCCTTTAGTTGTACTTGCTCACGCGTACCGGCATTTGCTTCACCTGACGGCTGAACCCCATGCTTGGTATCAGGCCTGAAGTGCTGTAGACCGCATCGGAATCAGCGTTCAACGGGCGCTAGTGCCCGTTGTTATGGGCATCAGAATCGCGCTCCTTGGCACGGCGTCGCTCCAGGACTTGCTCAAAGAGTGCATTGTCGTTGCTCACGAGGCGGACGGCTTCTGCCCTCTTGTCAGCTTTCCTCTCATCCAGGAGCTTGATGATTGTAGCTATCCCGTAAAACACAACCTTGGCTCCTCCCATTATTAGTAGATCAATCGCTACAGCTAATCCTCCGTAAATTACGGCGCTGATACTGACGAAGTTCGCTAATGCATCAAAATCTGCGGTTCCGGTCCGCCAGCGTGTGACCAACCATGTCGTGAAGGCGATCCCGAATGGTGAAGCCAAAAAGTGCCACCGCAGCAATCGATCAGGCGCGAACCACCGTCGCCATCGTTCCATGCCGGCATTATATCAAGGAGCCCCAACATACGACCTGTTTGACTGCCATGATCCTTTCTGCCCTGACAGAAGAGGGCTGAGAGAGGGCGAAATCCTGCATAATTCATTGCCCGTTATTCGCTCAGCAGGAAGCACGACGACGCCTTGAAGATCGCCCACATGGGCAGTCCGGGGGCGATGCCCATCGCCTCCAGCGAAGTCCCGGTGATGTGGCAACGCAGGGGCACCCCGTCGCATTCCAGCGTTACCTCGTAGCCCGGCGGCCTGGGCGACACCGCCGATACCACGCCGGCCCAGGTGTTGCGCGCCGACGACTGCGGCAGGGGGCCCGTCGCCAGGATGATATCCGACGCCCTGATGCCCACAGTCACCGGATCGCCCACCGCGCAGCCGTCCGCCAGCGGGGTTTCCAGCAGGTGCTCCGCCGCCGCGCATACCATGGTGCCGTCCTGCGGCAGCCGCGCCGTCACGCACATCTCCAGCAGGTTCTCGACCCCCACCAGCCTCGCCACGCGGCCCCGGCCCGGCTGCTCCAGGGCGGTCAGCGGCGGCCCCGACGCCACGGTGACACCGGCGTCGATGATCTGCACCTCGTCTCCCAGGGCCAGGGCCTCCTCCCGGCTGTGCGTTACCAGGATCACCGGCACGTCGAACTGTCGCACCGTCGCCCGCAGCTCCGAACCCAACTCCCGTCTCAGCTCCATGTCCAGCGCGGCGAAGGGCTCGTCCAGCAGCAGCAGGTCGGGCGACGGCGCGAGCGCCCGGGCCAACGCCGCTCGCTGCTGCTGCCCGCCCGACAGTTGCCAGACCCGCCGGTCTTCCAGCCCGTCCAACCGCAGCCGCTCCACCAGCTCGGCCACGCGATGCCGCGCCGGTTCGCCTCGCCGGTCCCGCAGGCCGTAGGCGATGTTCTGGCGCACCGTCAGATGGGGGAACAGGTGGTTCTGCTGGGTCACGTATCCCACGCCCCGGCGGTACGGCTGCACCCAGACCGGCCGCGCTCCGGCGCCGTTCCCGTCCTCGTACACGGTGCGGCCCGCTATTACGATGCGCCCGGCGTCGGGCCGGACCAGTCCGGCTATTGTTCGCAGCGCCGTGGTCTTGCCCGCGCCCGACGGCCCGAAGAGCACCAGGACCCGCCCGGCGTGAACCTTGAACTCCAGCTCCATGCGGAAGCCGCCCAGGTTCACCCCGAAGCGCCCCGATGCGCCGTTGCCGCCGGGTTGCTCGCTCATGCCGTCGATCCGGCGCGTCCTAATAGCAAGCTGAGCGCCGCCAGCGCCAGCGCGGACATCGCCAGCAGCAGCACCGCCAGCGCCAGCGCCGATCCCAGGCTAGACTCCATGGCCGTCATGATCGCCAGCGGCATGGTTTGGGTGCGCCCGGTCAGGTTCCCGGCGAACATTATCGTCGCCCCGAACTCCGACACCGCCCGCGCCCAGGCCAGCGTCAGCCCCGTCAGCAGCGACGGCCACGCCACCGGCAGGGTCAGCCTCCAGAACGTCGCCCACGGCGACACCCCCAGCGTCTGCGACACTTCCTCGTAGGTCGGGTCCACGCCGGCGAACCCGATACGCGCCGCCCGGATGTAGAACGGCGCCGCCACGAACACCTGCGCGAAGATCACCGCTGCCGTGGTGAACGGCAGCGTCACGCCCAGGGTGCCCAGCGCCGGCCCCAGCAACCCGTTCCTCCCAAATGCCATCAGCATCGCCACGCCGGCCACCACCGGCGGCAGCACGATGGGCAGCTCCACGAAGGTGTCGATCACCCGCAGCACCGTCGACCGCCGGCGGGCCAGCAGCAGGGCGAAGGGTGTCCCGACCACCACGACCACGACCATGCTCACGACGCTGGTGATCACCGTCAGGCGCAATGCCTGAAGCACCAGTTCGCCCGTCAGGCCGGCCAGGAATCCCTCCTGCTGGCTGGCTCGCACCAGCAACGCCAGGATGGGCAGCCCGATGAACAGCACGTAGACGACCGTCGCCGCCATCCCGGCCGGAGCCAGCGCCCCCAGGGACGACTGCTGTCGCCCGCCGTCAGCCCGACTCTTGCCCAGCAGGAACCTTGAGATCATCGATCACTGCGACGGCGTGGGAGCGGTGCTTCCGGAAGGCACAGCATCGTGGCACGGGCACGCCACGTTGGCCGGCGGCGCAAAGCCGTATTCCCGGAGGATGGCCTGCCCGTCGTCGCCCTGCACGAACGCGACGAAGTCCAGGGCAGCCTGCTGGTGGCTGGCCTCCCCCAGCGTCGCGATGGGATACTCCGCCGCCGGGTTGAATTGCAGCGGAATTTCGATCACTCGAAGCGCGTCCCCGTGCTGCTGCGCTCGGGCGTCCGTTTCGTACACCAGGCCGGCGTCCACCTCGCCCAGGACGACCTTCTGCGCCACCGCCAGGACGTTGGTCTCGTTGGTCACCACGTTGGCAAGCACGCGCCCGGCGAAGTCGTCGGGAAAATCCTCAGACCCCGCCATCAGGTTGAGCGTCGCACGGGCGTACCCGCCGGCCGGCACTTCCTCCGACGCGATGGCGATGCTCACCCCCGGGCGGGCCAGGTCTTCCACGCTCTGCACGGCGTTTGAGCCGGGGGGCGCGACCACCGCCATCCGGTTGGTGGCGAAGTATTCCGGAGTGTTCCCCAGCAGGTTGGCCTTCCGCACCGCCGCCATCTGTTCCCAGTCCGCCGACGCGAAGACGTCCGCCCGCGCCCCGTGTTCGAGCTGGGTGCGCAGCGCCTGGCTCCCCGCGAAGTTGAAAGTCACCGCGACGCCGGGATGGTCTGCCTCGTAAGCGTCGGCCACGGCGCGAAACGGCTCCGCCAGCGAGGCCGCGGCGAACACGGTCAGCGCGTCTGCCGGCGCCTCTGCCCGCGATGCGGCGGGAGCGCACCCGCAGGCCGTGATCGCCAGGGCAACCACTGCCGTTGCCAGCGCCAATGCGAGAAATCTGGAGTTCATCGAACCCTGGGTCCCTGTCGGTTACGCATAGACGTGGATTATAGCAACGGCTCACTGACGCGCACCTGTTTTGTCATTGCGAGTGACGTGTGGTGGCGGCAAAGTGGGAGCTGATAATCGAAAGGCATCGCTACCCTATACCCGCCGCGATTGCGGCCGATCCGCTTGTGGGTATATGCTTACTTTGCGCTTGGGATACTGCCGCTGTGCTTGTTTTGACACCTCCCGCTATCTTCATGGGTTCAGGCCCCAACGCAGAGTACGAGCATGACCACCCAAGAACCTGAACACGGCATGAACGAAATGAGGGATCTCGCCAGCGATGCCGAATACGCTGCGAACGAAATCGGCGGAGAGCAAACCGGAAGTGCAATTCGTGAGTTTGTCCGCGACCAGTCCAGTTTCAATAAGGTCATGGTCGATACGTTCGACGAGATCAAACAGCAGATGCAGTCTATGTCCAGGCGTATGCAGTCCATGACTGACGCGATCGGTATATTGAAAGGGGGCCATGCCAGGAACGAGGTGGTTCGCAATGCTGAGCTGATCGCTTTTGACCTCGGCATAAAGTACGTGCGCGATGTCGCAAAGATTGAATTGGCGAAGTGGGCGCAAACCCACTCTAACAGCGGGATCGAGGCTTCAGATTTGAGAAGTTTCCGAGAAGCAGACTTGGTGATTGAGGCCCACGACGGTTCAGATAAGGTGTACGTTGCCGTCGAAATTTCGTTCACGGCGGACAAGAGGGATACCGACAGAGCAATACGCAACGCCGGATTCCTCCACAGGTTTACCGGGTACGAAGCCCACTCCGTGGTCGCCAGCGTTCAGAATGATCGCGACGTGGCCCAGCAGGTCGAACAGGGTTTGGTACATTGGTATGAGATTGACCAGAGTACACTCAGAGCGGACTGATCCGGAGGTTGGCTTATGGAGAAAAATGTTGTGCATGGGCTCCGTTTCGTCCACGGGGAGGATGTCGAGACTCTACCTGCAGAAAAGCCCATCGGCATAACCGCCACGGCCGTCAGTGAGCGGCGTAACGGAGAATCCGTGATACGGTTTGCATTCAAGGAGGAAAGTGGCCACCCGAGGGAGTTGTTCCGCAAGTTCTCGCCGTGGCATAAATTCCAGTTTGATTTCGCCGTTGAGATTAGCGAAAGACCTCCCATGAAACCTTGTTCTCTCCGCGAGTGCTCATTCAACGCTCAAACTGAGACGCTCTACATGTCGATCTACACGCCCGTATCCGCGGAGAAGGTCTTGGATTGGTTCTGATGGCGACTTCGCTTCGCTCATATTTCTGCACTTTGCACGCCCGTACTTCCTGCACGGGTTCAAGCCCATATCGGAACGCCCTCCGCAACAGCCCCGCCTTGACTTGCCACAGGCGCTGCCGTTAAATGGCCCAACGGCGCCGCCGACGCTTGCGGACCGCCGCCTCTCCCCGGACAAACCAGTCGACCGTTCAGGAGGTCACGATATGGCTCTCGTGCGTTGCGTTACCGAAATGGGCATGGGCGTGGATGTTCACGGCCTGGATTACACCCTTGCGGCCAAGCGGGCCGTGTTCGACGCCATACACCACAGCAGTCTGGGTTTTGCCCGCCTGGTGGACGCAACCGCCGACGATATGACGGTCGACGTCACCATCGGCGCACCCCATCCGGAGAAGGTCAACGCCGACGAGGTCGCCGACTCGCTGCCCCATGGCCGCGCCAACGTGAACGTCGTGGTGGGCGGCCTCGAGCTGCTCAACGAGGACGGCAGCGACGGCACCCTGATTGCCAACGCCATCATCACCGTCAGCATCGAAGATGGCAAGTAGCCGTCTTGTCTCGCCCACACCAGGCCTGTCTTCGCGAGGAGCGCACCGACGTGGCGATCTCGTTGCAGAGAGAGACGCCGCAGCCCCGACGTGATCGCCATGCTGCGCTCGCGATGGCGGTTCGAGCGAAGCCGGGTACGCATGAGGCCGTCGCGCCGTGCCCGACCTGACCGTCTCGCCGGAGGAAGCCAGCCGCATCTGCATGAAGGAGTGCCGCGCCATGTGCTGCCGCGGCCCCATCATCCTGCGGCTGGACCCTGACGAGGTCACCGGCTTCTACCGCCTGGCGGCCGATCTGGGCACGGAGGCCAGGATCAACCGCACCGCCGACGGTGGCGGCAACGTGCTGTTCCTGGATCAGGAGCGCGAGTGCTGCCCCATGCTGGATACGGCTACTTCCGGTTGCCGCATCTACGACCGGCGCCCCCGCGTCTGCCGCGAGTTTCCCCGCAAGCGTGAGCCCGGCTGCCCTCTCTCCGAGCACATCACGCCGGAACCGGAGCCCGGCCAAACACCGTAGCCGCCACCTTCTCCACGAAGTTCCGCCCCATCGCCTGGTACCCCTCGGCGTCAGGATGCAGGTCGTCGGGCAGCATGTGTGCCATCTCCGGCCCGAACAGTTCCAGACCGTCCACGTAGTGCAGGTTGGCGTCGCCCCGCGCCTGCATCAGTTCCACCGCCTCGGACACCTCGGCGCGCATGGCCGACAGGGTGAAGCCAAGGGGGTTCTCCGTGTTCTCCCGTGATGCCGAGAAGATCGGCGAGATCACCGCCAGCGGCGTGTCGGGATGCTTCTCCCGCAGGATGTGCACAAACCCGATGACGGCCGGCATGAACGTCCGCAGCCCGATGCTGGCCGCGTTGTACACGTTGATCCCGACCTTCATCGACAGGTAGTCGGCCGGCAGATCCCGCATCATCCGCGCCACCATGGGCTCCAGGTGGCACCCGCCGCCGTACCCCAGGCAGGTCAGGTTCAAATCACAGGCCCGCGCGGCGACGGCCGGCCAGGTCAGGCTGGGGCTGGCCGCCGTCCGGCAGTGGGTGATCGAACTGCCGTAGGCGACCCACCGGGGCCGCCGGTCGTCGTAAGGCTCCAGTCCGGCCCCGCCCGAGACCTCCAGGTGACGCAGCCGGAACTCCCCGTGCTGCGGCAGCCACAGCTCCACCAACTTCTCGCCGGCCGGCAACCCCTCGAACCGGAAGCCGTCCCGCCCTGCCAGCGCTGCCGATCCGTGGAACTTCCCGTCGCAATACAGATCAATGGGGCTGGACTCCACCGCCGGCGCGACCGACCCGGCCACAGTCTCCGTGTCGCTGCGGAACGAGATCCGCACGCCGGCCGGCATCGCCGCCCGCTCCCGCAGGGCATCGGGCGGAAACAGCGAACGATCTTCGTAGGGAACGCGCCACGGCATCCGCCACTCCGCGGTGTCGTGGAACGAAATAGCCCCCTGCCAGGTCAGCCGGGGGTCGTCAGGTCGGATGGTTTGAGGCATGAAACACCTCCGGTTGTCACGATTGCATTTCGTAGCCTCAAGTTACATCAATTTACGGAATTCTGCGACGTGCGGGCCGGATTGTCGGATGACTGCTCATTACACGCCAGTGGAAAGGTCATAGCGACCAACATCTACGGTGTGATTGCTGGAACGTGTGATTGATGGAATCGGTGGCCCGTCCTCTTCAAGCACGGCGATGTACACCTCGACCGCCTCCTTGATGTTGGCGACGGCCGCTTCCCTGGTTTCCCCCTGGCTGATACAGCCGGGCAGGCTGGGGCATTCCACCAACCCAGTAGCCGTCCTCGCCTGGATACAGGATGACTTGCCGCATAGATCGTTCTCCGTTCACGCCGCGCGGGTTTCCGCAAAGGGGTTCCTGATGGTCAACCCGTCTATCCTTTGCCCGTCCTGCATGTCTTCACTGTACAGGGTGGTGCAGCCGGCTCCCAACGCCGCGGCCACGATCAGCGAATCGTAGAAACTGAAGCCGTACCGCGCCCGTAGTTCGAGGCCGTTGCGATAAAGCTCAGGCGTGGCATTAATTTCGTTGATTTGCCAAACGGGGAGCAATACCTCTTCCAGGAATGAGGTCACGGCATCCGGTGGCTCACCCAGTTTTCCTATCAGAACATTCAACGCCTCTTGCACTACCTGATAACTGATGCAACCGGTCCGGTCACCCAGCAGGCCGTACACCAACTCCCTCGCGCGCTGACGCTTGTCGGGAGCTGATATATCCAACATGTAAACGAATATATTGCTGTCGACGAAATTCTCAGCGGGCATTCATCTCATCCCGCGTGGGCTTGGGCCCACTGGTGTCAATGAATTTTTGCAATTCGTCGACGGCCGCCATGGCCCGTTCCACCTGCGCCTTGTGCAACGCCGGGGTGTCGGCGATGACCTGCTTTGCCGCCTCTTCGCCACCCAGATAATCCACCATCCACTGACGAAACAGCTCGTTCAAGCCCGTCTTTTCCTCAAGCGCCCTGCATTGCACGGCGTCTACCAGGCGACCGTCAGCGTACAGGATTACTTTCTCCATGGTGTCCTCCGTTGCCGTGGTTATGACTGCTTCATTATATCTACAAAACCGCATCGCCCCGGGGTTTGCGCGCCCCGCCAATCTGGAACTACCCCGCCTTTTCCAGTATCATTGCGAAAATCCGTCAGACTGCACCCCCATTCTCCTGAAACCCAACACTCCCGACGCCCCGACACTCCTGAGCTAGGAGGATAGCCTTGAAGTACGACTACATCGTCATCGGCGCCGGTTCGGCCGGCTCCATCATGGCCACCCGGCTGAGCGAAGACCCCAACACCTCGGTGATCCTCTTGGAGGCCGGCCCGGACTATCCCAACTTCGAGCACCTGCCCGACGAGGTCAAGTTCGGCTACGCCACCGCCACCGACGTGATGACCAGCGACCACAACTGGCAGTTCACCGGTTACGGGACTCCTGAGAACCCCGAGATCATGGTGCCTCGCGGCAAGGTCACCGGCGGCTCCAGCGCCATCAACGGCCAGATGTTCCTGCGCGGCGTGCCCGAGGACTATGACGGCTGGGCCGCCATGGGCAACGACCAGTGGAGCTTCCAGAACCTCCTGGGCTGCTTCCGCCGCCTGGAAACCGACACCGACTTCTCGGACGACTTCCACGGCAACGACGGCCCCATCGTCGCCCGTCGCTTCAAGCGCGAGGAGTGGCTCCCGGCGCAGAACGCCTTCTACAACGCCGCCCGCGCCTACGGCTTCCCGCACACCGACGACCACAACAGCCCCGACTCCACCGGCATCGGCCCCACTCCTTTCAACAACCCCAACGGCATCCGCTGGAGCACCGCCCTAGGCTACCTCGACCTGGCGCGCCACCGGTTGAACTTCACCCTGCGCCCCAACTGCACGGTGCATCGCGTGGTGTTCGACGGCAACAGGGCCACCGGCGTGGTGGTGGAGAGCGGCGGCGAGGTGTTCACCGTCGAGGGAGACGAGATCATCCTCAGCGGCGGCGCCATCGCCTCCCCACAGCTCCTCATGCTCTCCGGCGTCGGCCCCGCCGAGCACCTGCGCAGCCTGGGCATCCCGGTGGTACACGACAGCCCCGGCGTCGGCCAGAACCTCCGCGACCATCCCATCGTACCCGTCACCTGGCGCACCAGGCCCGGCTTCGAGCTGGACGGTTTCGCCCCCCGGATCCAGACGTGCCTGAAATACACCGCCGAGGGGTCCGACCTGCGCAACGACATGATCATGATCTTCTCGTCCTTCGCCACCGAGCAGGTCATCCGCGGCGGCGACCGCATGCAGCCTTTGGGTATCCGCGCCTCGGTGTCCATCTACCTCGCCGTAGGCGCTGGCGAGCTGAAGCTCCAGTCCACCGACCCCCACCAGCAGCCCTACTTGGACTACAACTACCTGAAGGAGGAGTTTGACCGCAAGCGCCTGCGCGACGGCGTGCGCATCGCCGTGGAACTGGGCAACCACGGCGGCTTCGCCGACATCATCCAGGAGCGCACCGAACCTCTGGACTCCGACCTCGAAACCGACGAAGCGCTGGACCACTGGCTCCGCAGCAACGTCTCCACCGCCCAGCACATCTCCTGCACCTGCAAGATGGGTCCCGACTCCGACCCCATGGCCGTGGTCGACCAGCAGGGCCGGGTCAAGGGCGTGCAGAACCTGCGCGTAGTGGATGCTTCGATCATGCCCGACTGCATCCGCGCCAACACCAACGTCACCACCATGATGATCGGCGAGCGCGTCTCCGAACTCATCCTCCAGGGCAGCTAGAGGAGGCAACCCATGGCAAACCGCGATGTAGAACTCATCGGCCACCTGATGCGGCGCGCCGGCTTCGGCGCCACCCGAGAGCAACTGGAGGCCTACGCCGCCCAGGGCTACGAGGCCACCGTCGACCGGCTGTTGGACCACAGCAACGAGCAGCGCATGGGCGACGACCTGATTCGCCGCTTCCATCCCGAGCTGTCCGGCATGATGGGCACCCTGGGCTCCGGCGAGAACTGGCTGTACCGCATGGCCACCACCACCACGCCACTGCGCGAAAAGGTCGCCCTCTTCTGGCACGGCATCTTCGCCACCGGCTACCCCAAGGTCATCCACGGCAAGGCCCTGTCCGACCAGGTTCGCATGTTCCGCTACAAGGGCATGGGCAGCTTCCGCGACCTGCTGGTGGAGCTCTCCCGGGACCCGGCCATGATCATCTGGCTGGACAACCAGGACAACCACAAGGACGCCATCAACGAGAACTACGGCCGCGAGCTGCTGGAACTCTTCTCCATGGGCGTCGGAAACTACACCGAGCAGGACGTCCAGGAGTGCGCCCGTGCCTTCACCGGCTGGACCCTGGGCAACCGCGAGTACATGGAACTGCGCTCCATGCGCGACTCCGACTGGCCCTACGGCCGCATCTCCTGGCACTTCGAGTTCCAGGAGGAGGACCACGACTTCGGCGAAAAGGAGTTCCTGGGCCAGCGCGGCGCTTTCAACGGCGACGACATCGTCGACATCATCTGCCAGCAGGAGGCCACCGCCCGGTTCATTGCCCGGCACATGTACAGCTTCTTCGTGGCCGACGAGCCGCCCGTGCCCGAGTGGCCCTACACCGAGCCCCAGGACCCGGCGGCCATCGACCTGCTGGTCAAGGCCTACTTCGACAGCGGCTACAACATCGCCGCCATGCTGCGCGCCCTGTTCAACGCCGATTTCTTCCAGGACGAGGCGGCCTGGTACCGCAAGGTCAAGAGCCCCGTCGAGTTGGTGGCCGGCGTGCTCCGCCTGACCGGTGAGTTCGACCGACCCCGCAAGGAGATCCTGGACCGCTACCAGCAGGCCGTGTTCATGGGCCAGTTCCTCAACAACCCGCCCAGCGTCGAGGGTTGGCACCAGGGCACCGACTGGATCGACACCGGCTCCCTGGTGGAGCGCATCAACTTCGCCTCCCAGCAGCTTGGCGACACCGCCAAGCCCGGCGTCAGCGCCATGGTGGAGCGCATTGCCGAGACACCGTCGGCCGTCTCGCCCGAAATGCTGGTGGACGCCTGCCTCGACCAGGTGGGCGCGATCACCGTCTCCGAGGAGACCCGCCGCGAGCTGGTGGACTTCGCCTCCGTGGCGGGCTCACCCGACGCCGGCGCGGGCCGCATCGCCGAGGTTCTCCAGATGGTGGCCTCCACCCACGAGTTCCAGCGGGCGTAGGGATAGTCAGAAGCAGGATTTTCGGGATTGTGGGAGTGACAGGATTGGAGCATCCGCTGGTGAAAAACACCCAATCATGAAAATCCTCCAATCCGGCAAATCCTGATTCAGACGATTGCCAAGGATGAAAAGACCATGACCACAGTTCAAGACATACCCGAGGTAAAGCTCCTCGAATACCGCATGACCCTGGGCATGACGACCATGGAAGGTCGGGGCTTCTACAGCCCCACCGACACGGCAATTGCCGATGACGGCCGGATTTACGTTGCCAACCGCTCGCTGGAGAACGTCCCCCGCGGCGTCCGCGTCACCATGTGCGACATCAACAGCGAGTATTACGGCACCTTCGCCGCCTACGGTCAGTCCCCCGGCCAGTTCATTTGGCCCTCGGCGTGCACCCTGGACAGCCGTGGTCGCGTGTACGTCAGCGACGAGGCCACGCATCGAGTTTCGGTGTTCGACCGTGAGGGCGCGTTCCTGTCCACCTGGGGCGAGCATGGATCCGGCGATGGCCAGCTGGACACCCCGTCCGGCCTCGCCTTCGACGCCGACGACAACCTCTATGTCGCCGACACCTACAACCATCGGGTCCAGAAGTTCACCGCCGACGGGCACTTCCTGCTCGCCTTTGGCGGCGAGGGCAGCGGCCCCGGCCAGCTGAACCTCCCCTGGGGCATCACCGTGGGAACGGATGGCAACGTCTACGTCGCCGACTGGGGAAACGACCGCGTCCAGAAGTTCTCCTCCGACGGCGAACACCTGGCGTCCTTCGGGACCAGCGGCCGGGGCGACGGCCAGTTCCACCGCCCCTCCGGTGTCGCGGTGGACGCGGCCGGCAACATCTACGTTGCCGACTGGGGCAACGAGCGCGTGCAGGTGCTTGACGCAAACGGCGGCTTCGTCCAGAAGCTGCGCGGTGAGGCCACCCTGTCCGACTGGGCCGCCAACTTCCTGGCCATCAACGTGGAGGAGGGAGACGCCCGCTCCCGCGCCGACCTGGAACCCGAAATCGAATACTTCGTGGACGAACCCCACGAGGAATCGTCGCACATCGAAAAGTACTTCTGGTCCCCCGTGTCCATCAAGCTCGACCGCGACGGGAACCTGTACGTAACCGAAAGCAACCGGCACCGCATCCAGGTGTACCAGCCGGCCGGCGCCTCCGCTTAGCCACGGCAGTCACGCACTTGAAATTACAAACCCGTCATTCCTGCGCACGCAGGGATCCATTCACTTCATAGTGGACGAACGTGAAACACTGTTAACGATTTTGGCCACTGGATTCCCGCTTTCGCGGGAATGACGGGTGTAAAAGTTTCCAGACGAGTGTAAAAACTTCCAACTGCGTACTCCTAAGCCATTGCGAGCGCGGCGCGGCAATCCCTTACCAGCAGAAACGGCCCCGGCAGACCCGAACAGGAGGATAGCCCGATGACTTCCACCAAGAAGGAAAGGTCGGTGGTGGTGATTGAACTCCAGGGCGGCAACGACGCCCTGAACACCGTCATCCCCTACAACAACCCTCTCTACTACGACTTCCGCAACAACGTTGGCATCCCCGAGGGCGAGGTGCTGCACCTGGACGGCGAGGTGGGCTTCAACCCCAGCCTGACCCCCATGAAGCACCTCTGGGACCAGGGAAACCTTGCCGTCATCAACGGCATCGGCTATCCCAATCCCAACCGGTCGCACTTCCGCTCCCGCGACGTGTGGTACACCGCCGAGTCGGAGAAGATCGGCGCCGAGGGCTGGCTGGGCGCGGCCATCCGCGACCTGGACGCCCGGGGCGAGAACGTGCTCACCGGCGTCAACTTCGGACGCGGCCTCCCCCGGGCCCTGGTCTGCAAGGGCGTGCCCGTCGCATCGGTTGCCAACCTGGAGACCTACGGCCTGATGCCCGACATCCAGGACGAGAAGTCCCGCCAGTACGCCCTGGAGGCCTTCAGCCGCATCTACGGGCCCACCGAGAGCAAGGACATCGTCGCCCAGGTGTTGTCCGAGACCGGATCCAACGCCCTCAAGGGCGCCGACCGTCTGCGCAGCGCGCCCGAGGTGTACTCTTCCTCCGTTGAGTACGCCGACACGCCCATCAGCCAGTCCCTGCGGAACATGGTGCAGGTGATGTCCGCCGACCTGGGCACCCGCATCTACTACACGATGCACGGCAGCTTCGACACCCACAGCAACGAGCTGCCCGCTCACCACAAGCTCTGGACCGACGTGTCCACCGCCATCGCCGACTTCACCAGCGACCTGGATGAGCACGGCATGCTCGACGACACGCTGATCCTGGTCTTCTCCGAGTTCGGCCGGCGCATCAAGGACAACGGCACCGGCACCGACCACGGTTCCGGCGGCGCGGCCTTCGTCATCGGCGGCTCGGTCAACGGCGGCCTCTACGGCGAGTACCCGTCCCTCCGCCCCGAGGACCATTCCGAGGGCGACATGCACTTCACCACCGACTTCCGCTCCACCTACGCCACCATCCTCAACCGCTGGCTGGAGCTGGACCCCATCCCCATCGTCCACGGCGACTACGAGCAGTTCGCGTTCCTGTAGGCGACACTGTCATAGGGCGGAAATAGTGGTGGCTGCCTCCCGGTAGCCACCACGTTTGTTTGTTCCGCTAGCGTGTCTGCTTGTGGACCGAAACTGGCATTCTTCACCGGCTCCGTGAGCGTCCGATGCCGTAGCCACCTATCAAACCCGCAGCGGTGCCAATGGAGCCGGTTACAATCTCTGGCAAATACTCGGGAACCTGCCATGCGGCAAGAGCGCAAATCCCCAGCACCGCCACAACCCCCAGCACGGCCAATCCTGCGAAGATCCGTCCCTCTTCTTTACTTGCTTGGAAATCACGCTCCGACTGTCGGTCCTCGTTCTCTAATTCCCTGCGCTGCAGGTCAATGATACCCGCGATGTGATTCCCTGTAATCTGAGACACTACGGGATCGAACTGTCCGCCTTGCGTCATGGACAGGCGGGCTGAAAAACCTCTGAGTTCCCCAGCACCGGCCCTCAGCAACTCTTGAATCTGTGGCGGAACTTCCTGCTGCATTTCCTCCGGCAAGCTGTCAAAAAACTCCCGAAGAATCTGGATGTTCGGACCGTCAGAGGGTTCGTTATCTGCTGAAGGCTCTCCTTCCGGAGCAGACTCCGGAGGATCGTGTTCTTGTTCGGATTGACCTGAACGCTCGGGTGTTGTCATCGTGGTTTAGAACAACCGCACCGGTTGGCGCCCGCCGTGAACGGCCCTGTTCCGTACACTACGACCACGGCGTCGAATACGCGCTTGGTTCCGATCCCGTGGGACCATCAGGTCACCGATCATGGCGTTTACCTGCTCGTATATGATGGAAGCCATCAGTGCTTTGGCATATCCTTCAACCTCAGGATCTAGCGGCTGCCCTTCCTGATGGGCTTTCTGGATAGCGTTGACCAGCCTGCGGAGCCTGTCTTTGTGAAGCCCTTGTTGCGGGTTGATAGCGAGCAGGATCTGTTCCCAGGACAATGGGGCCTGTTCGTCCCTGGTGGTCGCCATCTGTGATCCTCTCTTCGGCCTCGGCGGCCCGTTGCCGCGCGGGCGCGGATTCTATCAAATGATTTTCTTTCGTGCATTTGGATTGTATCAGCGCGGCGGCATGCCATCCAATGGGGGTCCGCTGAACCAACGGCTACGATCAGAGGCATCACCTATGAGAGGCGTCGCAGTAGACCCTGGGAACGCTGTCACGACAATAGACCAGGGGCTAACCGCCCCAAACCTCCCCTGCCACCTCCGCCACCAGCTCTAGCTTCCGCCACTGGTCGTCCTCGGTGAGCAGGTTGCCCGCCGCTGTTGACGCGAACCCGCACTGCGGGCTCAGCGCCAGCCGCTCCACCGGCACGTATCCGCTGGCCTCCTCGATCCGCTCCAGCAGGTAGTCCCGCGACTCCACCGCCGCCTCCTTGCTGCTGACCAGGCCCAGCACCACCATCTTGTCGGTGGGCATGAAGCGCAGCGGCTCGAAGGTGCCAGCACGCTCCGTGTCGTACTCCAGCAGGAACCGGTCCACGGCCAGCGAGCCGAACAGCCGCTCGGCGATGGCCTCGTAGCCGCCCTCGGCGTACCACTTGCTCTGGTTGTTGCCCCGGCAGATGTGCATCGCGATGGTCGCGCCGGGCCGCTGCGCCCCTTCCAGGCAGAAGTTGTCCGCGTTCACCGCCTCTTCGAACATCGCGTCCGGATCCTCGCCCAGCTCCCGCAGGTGCTCCCGCCAACGTGGGTCGACGTAGTAGCTGTAGCGCGGCGCATCGATCTGGATGTAGTCGACCCCGGCCTCCAGCAGCGCGGCAATCTCCGCCCTGATGAAGCCGGCGATCTCCCACAGCAGGTCCGATCGTGTCGGATAGAACCGGTCGCTGACGCCAGGCTGGTAGGCGATGGCCGGGAACTGGCTCGGGCTGGGCAGCGTCATCTTGACCGGACCCGGCGCGTGCTCCTGCAAGAACCCCAGTTGGTTCTCGGTGAGGCCGCGTACCTGCCGCAGCTTTGCTCCCACCACCTGCCGCGTGCCCTGCTCGGATGGCTCGCCGCCCGGTCCCTGCCAGACCCGCACCACCGCCGGCCGCTCGGGCATGACGAAGCCGTCCACCGCCTCGATCAGATCGTTCTGGAACCCGGTGCGGCGGAACTCCCCGTCGGTGAACACCGACACGCCGGCCGCCCGCTGGCGTTCCAGAGCGTGCAGGATGGCCCGGTCCTCCACGACGCGCAGTTCGTCCGCATCCAAACGGCCCGCCTGATAAGCCGCCCGCGCCTCGTGCACTTCCGGCGGCCTCAGCAGGCTCCCCACGTGGTCGGCTCGAAAGATGTCCGCCATCAGTTCCCTCCCCAATGCGATGGGTGCATGCGTTGCCGGGACGAATGATCACCCGCCCCGGCGCGTCGCAAGCGTCAACGCGCCGGCCGATCTAATCGGCGATGTAGGTCTCGCCCCACCTGTCCAGGTACACCACGTCGGACAGCGGCCCACGGCGCACCGGCCCGAAGTTGCCCATGGGGTAGCCGATGGGCAGGATGGCGTAGGAGTGCACCCCCGGCGGCAGGCCCAGGATCTCCTCCACCTCCTTCTCGTGGCGCAGGTGGCGGCTGGTGAGCGTCGAGCCGAGCCCCAGGGCACGGGCGGCCAGCAGCATGTTCTGCACCGCCGGATAGATCGACGCGCCGGCCGACCGCGTCGGCGTCTCCGCGCCGTCGTCCTGGCAGGCCACGATCCACACCGGCGCCTCGTGGTAGTGCTCGGTCAGGTACTCCACCGCGTCGTGCTGCCGGCGATACCGGCCCGGGCTGGAACCGGGAGGCGGCTCGCTGCCCAGATAGCGCGGCCCGACCACCTCGTCAAAGGCCTTCTGGTACCACTTCTGCACCTGCTCCTTGATGCTGCGGTCCTTGACCACCAGGAACCGCCAGCGCTGGTTGGCGCCGCCGTTGGCCGCCCACTGCCCGGCCTGCAGGATGCGGTGTATCAGCTCGTCGGGCACCGGGTCCGGCTTGAGCCGGCGCATGGCCCGCGTGGTGCGCATGATGTGAAACAGTTCGGTGGATTCCGTCATTGGGTGTACCCCTCCGGTTTCGTACCTATTGGGTTTGTAATCTCGAAGAACATAGCGACGTGGCCATCTCGGTCTCGTAGCAAAGTGCGTCAGTCCAACGGGATTGCCGCGCTGCGCTCGCAATGACGATCTTGTCATTCAAATCGCGGCGCGCGCTTCTCCAGGAAGGCGGTCATGGCCTCGTGGGGGTACGGCGTGGCGAACCCCAGGGCGAATGCCTTGATGGTGTATTCGGCCGACTCCGCTTCGCCCAGTTCCAGCCATTTGCCGACGATGTCCTTCTGCGAGGCCAGCACCGGTCGGGCCATGCCCAGGAACTCCCACGCCATCGCCATAGCCCTTTCATGGACTGCTTCGTGCTCGACCACCTCGTCCACCAGCCCGATGCGGTGCGCCTCGGCGGCGTCGATGATCTCGCCGGTGAGCAGCATCTTGCGGGCGCGACCCAGGCCCACCGTCGGCGGCAGCAGCGACGCCTCGATCACCGAGGGCAGGCCGACGCGAACCTCCGGCAGCCCGAAGATGCCGTCCGTCGACGCGATGCGGATGTCAGCGGCCAACGCCAGTTCCAGCGCGCCGCCCAGGCACGGCCCTTGTATCGCCGCCACCACGGGCACCGGCACGTCCACCAGGATGCGCGCCGCCCGGTGCAGGCTGCGGATGAACCGCTCGGCCGTCAGCGGCGTCAGGTCCTTCATCTCGCGCAGGTCCACGCCGGCCGAAAACGCCCGCTCGCCGGCTCCCCGCAACACGATCGCCCGCACCGCCGGATCGTTGCCGCACTCCTCCACCCGCTCCCGCAGCTCCCGGAACACATCGGGCCCCAGCAGGTTCAGGTGCGTCCGCCCCGCGACGGACACCGTGGCGATGCCGTCCCGTGCATCGACGCATACGCCGGTGGTCATGTTGGCTTCCTCGCTATTCATCCGTTCGTTGCAACCTCGGTCACGCCGTGTTTGGCCAAAATTGCGTCTACGAAGGGCTTCAGCACTTCCTCAGCGCACTCGATGGTCAGACCGACCACTTCGGACGGGTTTTCCCGGTCGAAGAACGCCACTACGTCCTTGCAAACGTCGTCGCCTTCGCCCATGGGCCTGCCATTGGAAATGCAGAGCGTCTCCGTATCGGCGTAGTACTTGACCACTGCTTTGTTCTCTTGGTGTTTCACTGTAGATTTGACCACGGCCTGCCTCCGTACCTTTTTACAAGCTGCCCGTCCGGTGACGGGAAACCAGTTCGTAAGGAATGTCATTGTGAGCGAAGAGTGGCAATCCCGCCGCAATCAGGCTGGCTATTTCGGCGGCGAGATCGCCACCTTGCTACGCTTCTCGCGATGACAAACTGGGTACGCATGAGGGGGGTTCCATTCTTAGGATCTAAAACTGCTAGACACCGGCCGCAACCGGTTCGGGCGCTGTTACCGCCGCCTCGATGAACCGCAGCACCTCGAAGTTGAAGATGTCCGGCTTCTCGAAGTAGACCGAGTGGCCCGCCTCCGGAACCCGCAGCAGCCGCGCGCCGGGGATGGCCCGCACGCCGGCCTCGATCACCTGCGGCGGCGAGATCTGGTCGTCCTCGCCCACGAAGAACAGCGTCGGCACTTTCAGGTTGGCCAGTTGGTCCGCGCTGGGTCCGGCCGCCGCGCCTCCCGGCGGCGTGTGACGCGGCGGGTTAGTGCGCGATACCTGCAGGTACAGATTGGCCAGATTCGGGCTCCTCTGCACGAACAGGGGAGACACCGCCCGGTGTCCGATGTCTCCGCTGGCGGCCGGGTTGTTGGCCTGCTTCTCCGCCCAGATGCGCTGCTGCTCCACCACCTCCGGAACGTTCATGCCGCCCACCGTGTCCGCCATCACCAGGCTCTTGACCCGGTGGGGATACGCCACCGCAAACCCCAGCATCGTGCGGCCGCCCATGGACTGCGCCACCAGGTGCGCCGACTCGATCCCCAGGTGGTCCAGCAGGCCCCGCAGGTCGTCGACAAACGAGTTCTGGCCCGGCCCGTTGGGCTCGTCATAGGAGTGTCCGAACCCGCGGTGGTCGAAGGTGACGCACCGGTAATGCTGCGAGAAGAAGGGTATCTGTTGCCACCAGCTCAACAGGTTGCCGCCGGCGCCGTGGGCGAACACGATGGCCTCGCCCTCGCCGTAGCTCTGGTAGTGCAGGTCAATTCCGTTGATTCGCGCGCTGCTCACGTTGCACCTCTCGGAAGTGTCGGGACGGTTTGGTGTCGTAGTTGACTTGCCCCCAAGTTTGGCACCGCCGGCGCGGTGTGGCAATCCCGCTGCGATGCTCGCCCGGAGCCGGCTCGTGGCGGTAAACATCAGAATCAGGATTACCCGGATATTATGATTTCGCAGGATTGGGAGAGTTCCATCGCAGCACGGTTCCAATCCTGACAATCGTTGAATCTTGAGAATCCTGATTCTGACAGATTTGCGATAGCGGGCATGCGTGATATTGATTCGTGATATTCGTAATCAATCTGTATATCTTGTGGGCATATTCGCAAAAGGCGTAGAATGTGCCCCGTTGCGCAACGGCAATCGTCACGTTGTGCCGTTTTCTTTAATCACCATGTCCAGCAACAGTGCACCGTCCGCCGGGCGCCGATTCGGCATTCTGCCGTCCAAGATTTACTACGGCTGGTACATCGTCGCCATCACCGGCTTCGTGATGACCGTCGCCACGGTGCCCATGTTCCACGCGATGACGCTGTGGAATCCGGCGCTGGAGGCCCATTTCGGCTGGAAACGGGGCGCCCTGTCCATGGCGATGGCGTTGACGCGGATTGAAGGCGGGTTAATGGGCCCCATCGAAGGCTATCTTACCGACAAGCTGGGCGGTCGGAAGATGGTGCTAATCGGGTTCATCATCCTGGGCTTCGGTTTCCTGGCTTTTTCCCAAATCGGCGCCGAATTCTGGCCGGTTTCGCCTCTGTACACCTTCTACTTCGCCTTCATGGTGATGGCCCTGGGGCAGGGCATGGGCAGTTGGGTGCCCATGATGACCACCATCAACAACTGGTTCTCCCGGCGTATGGCGACCGCCATGGCCTGGGCCAACTGGATCAGCCGCGGCGGAGCCCTGATTGTGGTGCCCCTCATCGGATTGGGCATCAACAGTCCCATCGGATGGCAGGGCACTGCGTTGGTGGTCGCCGTGGTGGTGTTCGCCTCCGCCGTTCCGTTCTTCCTGGTAATTCGCGACAAACCGGAGGACATGGGCCTGCAGATGGACGGAGAGGCCGAGCCAGCCGGCCGCGCGCGTGGCGGTCAGCGTAGCCCGTCCGCGCCACAGGGCTTGACGGCCCAGCAGGCGGTACGCACCGCAGCGTTCTGGCTCATCGCGGTAGGACACGGCCTGACCAGCATGATAATCCTGGCCATTATGACCCACCTGGGCCTGTTTTTGAACGACGCCGGGTTCGGGGCACATATCGCGCCGGTGGTCACCACCTATACCTTTGTCGCCATGTGGGCGCAGCTGCTTGGCGGGTACATGGGCGACCGGTTCCCCAAGCGCATCAGCATTTTCGTCTTCACCACCATTCAGGCCGGCGCCGTGGTCCTGTTGACCTTCAGCACCGACCTCTGGATGTTCTACGCATTTGCGGTCGCTTTCGGCCTGGGTTTCGGCGGACGCAACCCGCTGACCACGTCAATCCGGGGCGAGTACTTCGGTCGGGGCAATTTCGGCAAAATCCTGGGCATCAGCACCATCCCCATGAACATTCTGCTGCTGGGGGCCGGCCCCTTTGCCGGCTACATGTACGACTGGCAGGGCTCCTACACCATCGCTTTCCTGGTGCTGGCAGGTTTCAACTTCCTGGGCGGTATCTGCTTCCTGTTCGCCAAGCGTCCGCGCATCCCGACCGCTCCCGCCGCCGCCGTTCCCGTACCTGCCCCGGCTCCGGCCGCCGGCGACTCGTAGTCGCAGCTGGCCGGCAGCGCTCACGGACACCCCAGTCTGTGGCGGGGGAACGTCAGAAGCAGGATTTTCAAGATTTGGAGATTTCCAGGATTGGAGCCGTTCCGCGACGGAGATCTCTCAATCCTGCCAAATCATAAAATCCCGTAAATCCTGCTGCTTCCGACGATTCGCCACAACGGGTAGACATGAGGCGAGGGGCAGGCTCCGCGCCCGCCCCTCGTCATAATCCCGTATGATCGTACCGGCCTAGCCCAGGTCGGTCTCCGTGATCTCGATGTTGTGGATGGCCAGACGCTCCGCGGGCTGGGAGTTCTCACCGCTGCGGCTCTGCTGCACCGGGGAGGTGGCCAGCGCATCCAGCACGTCGTCGCCCTCGGTGAGTTGCCCGAAGATGGTGTAGTTGGGGGGCAGGCCCACGTCCGCGCCGTGCACGATGAACCACTGACTGCCGTTGGTGTTGGGACCGGCGTTGGCCATGGCCAGCGTTCCGCGCGTGTAGGAACGGGTCACTTCCTCGTCGCGGAAGCGATAGCCGGGTCCGCCGGTGCCGTCGCCGCGCGGGCATCCTCCTTGGATCATGAACCCGTTGATGACCCGGTGGAACTGGTTGTCTTCGTAAAATCCGTCCCGCGCCAGGAAGACGAAGTTGTTGACGGCCCGGGGAGCGACTTCTGACAGCAGCTCGATGGTCATGTCGCCTTTGTCGGTTTTGATGACGGCGTGGTACCGCTTGGTCCCTTCAATGACCAGGCCGGGCTGGTTCTCGTATTGCTTAGGGGGCATCGATTGTCTCCTGAAAGTCGTGGAACGGATAAGTCCCGCCGATTATACCCTACCGCCAGGCGTGGCCTCCCACGTTGCTATAATCCGCCGGAACCATGCCAACCCAGGCGATGCGCCGCATCACCTCTGCTTGAATAGGAGACCCACCCATGCCCAAGCCCACCGTCCACATCATTGCCACCGGCGGCAGCATCGCCGGCGTCGGCCCCGACCGCATGGATTACACCCGGTACCCCGAGATCGGCGACCACCTGACCATCGACCAGAACCTGGCCCGCGTGCCCGAGATCGGCGACAACTTCAACGTCATCGCCGAGGACATGGTCAGCGTGGGCAGCACCGCCATCGGGCCGTCCAACTGGATCGCCCTGGCCGAGCGCATCCACGCCATCGACCGCGACGAGCCAGACACGGCCGGCGTCGTCATCACCCACGGCACCGCCACCCTGGAGGAGACCGCCTACTTCCTGCACCTGACCGTGAAGACCCAGCGCCCCGTGGTCATCACCGGCGCCATGCGTCCGCCCACGGCCATCAGCACCGACGCCGACCTGAACCTGCTGGACGCCGTCCGCATCGCCGCCACGCCCGAGTCCGCCGGCATGGGCGTGCTCACCGTCCTCAACAACGAGATCCACTGCGCCCGCGAGGTGTACAAGGCCAACACCCTGCGCGTGGAGACCTTCAAGCCCAACGAACTGGGTTTCCTGGGCTACGCCGACTCCGACCACCGCGTGGTCTTCTATCGCCGGCCCGTCCGCAAGCACACCACCGAAACCCCCTTCCGCGTGGACGGCATGAGCGACCTGCCCCGGGTGGACATCGTGCACTCCTACGCCGGCGCCGACGGGATGCTCATCGACGCGGTGCGTGCCCACGGATCGGCGGGTCTCGTCCTGGCCGGCTTCGGCGCGGGCACCTTCCCGCCGGCGGTGATCTCCACCGCCGAGGCCGCCGTGGCCGGTGGAATGCCCGTGGTTCTCGCCAGCCGCTCCAGCGCCGGCCGCGTGGTCATGACCCCGCGCAAGGACGAGCAGGGCTTCATCGTGTCCGACAACCTCATGCCCCAGAAGGCCCGCCTGCTCCTCATGCTTGGCCTCACCATTACCGACGACCGCGACGCGCTGCAGCAGATGTTCCACGATTACTGATGGTGAGCATCCCCGTGCCCACAGCAAGCCCGCCACCCTTCGGAAGTCTCGCGACATCGGCCGCCATGCAGACGGATGCTGCGAATCCATGTGGTATTTCGGCAGATGTGGCGGCGCTTGTCGCCAACAAGGTTGAGGGAAGTAACGTTATGTGAAGTTACAAAACGCACTTAAATCGTGATATTCTCGTTTGAGATATGCTGACATACGTATCGTCGGCATGAGCACTGTCTATCGCGGATAGACATCTGACCGCAGACACGGTGAGTTGGCGCCATAACGTCAATTTGTCGCTATTCCGCGGATATACCAGACATCGCTTGGTTCATGTGAGTGGGAAAATCAAGACTTGGCGGATTATATGCGCTGGCATCCCCGGACTCACTGCATAACAAAGCAAAACCTCCTGGTTCCGGCACGGTTCGATCAAGCGGCCCCATTGGCAAAGCAGAACCTCCCGGCACCGGCGCCGTTCAATCGAACGGGCCCATGCAACGTCCTGCCAGGCGCGAGCCGTGGCGCTCGTCAGCCTCCCGGCCGCGTCCGGCACATTCCATTGGCAATTGCAACAGGAACCTTGCTGAACCCGCCGTCACGGAGATAAAACCTGACGCGGCGGGCCGTAACACGAAAGAGAATCGGGAGATCACATGCGATTCGATAAATTGACCGTATCATTGGCCATCGTGTTTGTCTGCGCTTTGGCCGCGGCCGGCCTGATCTGGCAGGGCTCCGCATACGCCGATGGATCCGGATGCCCCTCTGACTGGCCGGAACAGTCGTCGGACGGATCAGGCGGCGGGCAAATCGACTTTGACGGCTTTTATACCGACGGCGACGGGGACGAGTGGTACATCATCCGGAGCACCGACAGCAACGGCGCCACGTCCGTTCGGGCCTACCCGGCCGACGACAGCTACGACGCCGGATACCGCAGCGGCTCGGCGGACGAAGTCTGCTACCTGTTGATCCGTGGCGCCGGCGACAGCGAGGACACCGCCGAACCCACCAAGCTCTCGTTCCAACGGGAACCAGACGAACCGACGCAGACCTCCGCGCGCACGCCTTCCACCGGGGGAGGCTCTGGTGGAGGCACGGGCGGTGGCGGCGGCACGACGGGCGGCCAAACCAACGTCGCCGCGACCCTGGCCGCCGCCCTGGAGATCCTGAGGCACTCCAGCGCGCTGGTTGCGGCGGATTTGCCCGAGATGAGGACAGACTTCCCACGATATGATCAGATGGTGGCTGGGCGGAAAGCCGCGCTGAGCGGACAACTATCAATCTTGGATGACAGTGGCAACGACGCCCGCGTCGCCCAGATAGGAGCCCTTGTAAACCGTTTGCAGTCCAACGTGGATGGGATTCGAGCCCAGAGGCCGGAGTTGCTGAGGGCGTTGGTGACTGAGGACATGAGCAGGAATGACCTGACGCGGGCCAATCGTGACAACTTGTACCCGAACGCCAACGAAAGCGTGGACGAACAGTTCTACAGCCTGGTGACCAGCGCGGATGCCGGCAGTTCAGGGGATGTTTCAAAGGACAACGTATTGCGCTACACCCACATCACCAGCCTGTCGTACAACGCGATTTTGGGACATACTTTCCTGTTGATAGCAAGTCTGATGCAGGACCCCACCTTCGTGGCCCGAATCCAAGAATCGTACGACTCGGTGGCAGACAGAATCGAGCGAGACATCGAATATCTTCAGGAAGGCGCTGACGCTCAGCTGGAGCAGATGATCCTCCACAATGCCAGACGGGCGCTCGCCGCCGGCGCCGGACCGGGCAACTACTTCGTACGCCTGGAACAGCGGCTGACGCTGGTCGCAGCCGAACGGGAACTGGTCGAGGACAACGAGGAAACCCTGGCCCGGTTGCGCGATGAGATCGGCCGCCTGGCCGCCGATGTCCTCGGGCGACAGCATCCGACGCCCGAAACGACGCCCGAAGCGGAAGTCACGAATCCAGGGGTCACCGCGAGCACGGTCACATTCGGGCAGTCCGCCGATTTCTCCTCCGAGGGCACCTCGGAACTGGGCAAAGGAATGCGCCTGGGGATCAAGGCCGCGTTCCAGGAGGCGGGCGCGATCGACGGCCGCACCCTGGAGCTTGTGGACCGCGACGATGGCTACGAACCCGAGCGCGCCTTTGAAAACACCCAGGAGTTGATTGGCGATGAACAGGTGTTCGCCCTGATCGGAGCCGTGGGTACGCCAACCTCCCGCGCGGTGTCTCCGCTGGCCCACGCGGAAGGGGTGCCCTTCATCGCTCCGTTCACCGGCGCAGCGTTGCTGCGCGAACCGCGGCTCACCAACGTCCTAAACCTCCGCGCCTCGTATCACGAAGAGACCACCGCGATGGTGGACTATCTTGAGGATCAAGGCGTCACCAGCGTGGCCGTGCTCTACCAGAACGACTCGTATGGCATAGACGGGCTCACCGGCGTGGAGCAGACGCTGAACGGCCGTGACATGGAACTGGCGGCGTCCTGGTACTACCTGCGCCACACCGCCTCTGTGCGATCGGCGGTTTACCGCATAGCGGCGGCGGACCCGCAGGCAGTGATTATCATCGGCGCCTCCGATCCGGCGGCCCAGGCAATCCAGATGCTGCGCGACAAACTGGGCTCGGACCTGATCTTCATGAACGTGTCCTTCGTAAACAGCGACTCGCTCGACGAAAAGCTCGAGGATCTCGGTGAATCCCGTGACAACGTGTTCTCCACCCAGGTGGTGCCGCTGCCGGGTAATACCACCGATCCCCTAATTGCCAAATATCAGGCCGCTCTGGCAGCGGTTGATTCCCAAGCTCAACCCGGGTTCGTCTCTCTCGAAGGCTACCTGGCCGGACGCCTGGCAATTTACGCCGTGGATGCCTGCGGAGAAAGCGTCACTCGTAAGTGTTTCCTGAACGCGGTACAGACCGCCGGCACAATCGACCTGGACGGCTTCGAGGTGACCTTCGGGCCCACCGACAACCAGGGATCCGATGAGGTATTCCTGACCCGAATCGACGCGAACGGCGACTACGAACTGGTTGAGTGATCCCAGGGCAGTACCGTCGTAGCCTTCCGCATCGTTGGCGCCCGTCCGAATCTCACGGACGGGCGCCAATGTTAACGTCGTGTATAATGCGCGAAATCCCGCCCCTGGCCACCATTTGAGGAGCGCAATACATGGCACAGGCAGCCGGCGTCAGCCCCTCCCAACCCGCGACGCAGGACGCGCAGCCCAGAACCAAGGGCTCCGTAATGGCCACCACGCTGGTGGGCGCCCACGCCTTCGAGCACCTGTACGCCCACAGCATCCCCATCATCATCCTCGCCATCATCACCGAGTTCGAGCTGGGGGCCCTCAGCGTCGGCGCGGTGGTCGCCATCCGCTCCATCTTCGGCGGCATCACCAGCACCGCCGGCGGCTTTCTCGTCGACCTGTTCCATCACCGGGTGGCCTGGGTGCTGGCCATCAGCACCTTCATGATCGGGCTGGGCTACCTGCTCATGTCCATCGCCCCGTCCTATGCCCTGATCCTCTGCGCCATCGCCCTGGGGTCCATGGGCAGCGCGTTGTGGCATCCGCCGGCCCTGGGTCTGCTGGCCCGGCGTTTCCCTGAGCGGCGCGGCCTGTTCATCTCCATGCACCGCTCCACCGGCAGCATCGGCGACGTGATTGGCCCGCTGGCCGCCGGCGCGCTAATCGCCGGCGCGCTCACCTGGACCGGCGGCACCGAAGGAGCCGAGGTAGGCGTCTCGTATGCGCTCCCCTGGGGCACCGTGGACTGGCGGTACATTCTGGGCTTCAGCACCCCGATAATGTTCGTCGCCACCGTGGTCATCTTCATCCTGCTGCGCAACGCCGGCAGCGAGCGTCCCATCAACGTGGACATCGGCGCCCGCATGCGCACCAACTGGGCCGGCATGAAGGACGCCTTCCGCGGCACCGGCATGTGGGCCATCTTCACCGTGTCCGCCGTCCGCGGCATGGCCGACCGCTCCCTGGTATTCCTGGTGCCGCTGTACCTGATCCACCTCGGAGTGGGCGAGTTCCAGGCCGCAGTTCACGTCATGCTCATGGTGCTCCCCGGCATCCTCTTTGGCCCGATCATCGGCTCGCTGTCCGATCGCATCGGCCGCCGCCCGTTGATCATTTTCATCATGGGCGTCACCACGATGCTCACCATCGCCATCATCCTGGCGAGTGGCGGTGGATATACCCCCTGGATCACCGTGTTCGTCGCCATCTACGGGATGATGAACTTCTCGGTGAACAACCTGACCCAGGCCGCCGCCGCCGACATCGCCGCCGGCCGACGCCTGGAATCCAGCTTCCTGGGCCTGATGTGGGGCAACAACACCCTGTTCGGCGCAATCGCCGCCTTCATGATCTTCGGCCCGGTGGAGTGGTTCGACTGGCAGTACGGCTTCTTCATCGCCGCCGGCATCTACTTCGCGGGCTTCCTCGTCTCGCTGATGATCCCCGGCAAGCCTATGGCGCCCGAGGCTGTCCCTACCCAGGACGCCCCGTCCGACCCTGCGGACGCGCAGGAACGCGAGGCGGTGTCGGTTCCCGCCTAACGACCTGGCAAATCCAGATTGGCAGCAGCGCAGGGGACGCTTCCCGATGCGCCGGTGACGGGTGAACGCCGCACCGGCAATCGGGTGCTGGCGTCCACCCTCATCGGAGCCCACGGCTTCGAGCACCTCATCTCCAACAGCATCCCGCTGCTGACCACGGTCATGGCGGTAGAGTTGGGGTTGGGCGCGCTCCAGGTGGGCGCCATCGTGGCGGTCCGTTCCGCCGCTGCCGGAATAACCAGCGTCACCGGCGGGTTCCTGTCCGACCTGCTCCACCACCGGATCGCGTGGGTGCTGTCCGTCAGCGCCTTTCTCACCGCCGTGGGCCTGCTGCTGATCGCCATATCCCCGTCCTACGGCGTGATCCTGCTGGCGTTGGCCCTGGCGTCATCGGGGGCGGCGCTGTGGCATCCGCCGGCGCTGGGTCTGCTGGCCCAGCGGTTCCCCAACCGGCGTGGGCTGTTCCTCTCCATGCACCGCTCCACCGGCAGCGTCGGTGACGTCGTGGGCCCGATGATCGCCGGCATCCTGCTGCTGGGCGCGTTGCAGTGGGAGGCCGCCGACGGTCTCGCCGTCGGCTGGGACGTGGGCCTGGAGCCGGTGAGTTGGCGCTGGATCCTGGCCTTCGGCGCGCCCATCATGTTCGTTGCCACGTTCGTCATCTATGGACTGCTCCGCCACGCCGGCGGCGCGCCGCCAGTCAACGTCGACCTGGGGCAGCGCCTTACGACCATGTGGCGGGGCACCTACGTGGCCTTTCGCGGGACCGGCCTCTGGGCCATCTTCGCGGTGGCTGCGGTGCGCGGCATGGCGGACGGGTCAATGCTGTTCCTGGTGCCGCTGTACCTCACCCACGGCCTGGGCATCAACACCTTCCAGGCGTCGACGCACCTGGCGCTGATGGTTGGCCCGGCCATGGTGACGGCCCCGCTGCTGGGCGCCCTGTCCGACCGGGTGGGCCGCAAGTCGCTGATCGTGTTCCTGATGGCGTTCGCCACGGTTCTGACTTTGGCCATTCCCATGGGCGGGCAGCAGTACTCGGTGTGGATCACCGTCTGCGTTGCCCTCTACGGGTTACAGCACTTCACTGTGATTAACCTCACCTCCGCCGCTGCGGCTGACGTGGCCGCCCGCTACCGGCTGGAGTCCAGTTTCCTGGGCCTGATGTGGGGCAACAACGTCCTCTTCGGCGCCGTGGCCGCGCTGTTCATCTTCGGCCCCATCGAGTGGCTCGACTGGCAGTACGGCTTCTTCATCGCCGGCGGCATCTACGCCGTCGGCTTCCTCGCCTCCCTCGCCATCCCCGGCAACGCCCGCGACCCGGAGCCGGCGACCGCGTGACCCGGTGCTACAATGAGTTTGTAGCGTTCGACTGCACTGCGGCATGGGTCGAAGACGCCATCAGACAGCGCAACCGATGATGAAGCAAACGCCATGGCCAGCCAACGGGAATACGGCGCCAATTCCGAGGCGGTTCGGACGCACCTGACCATCCTGCAGGACGTCATCCAGCGCATGGCCGGCAACAGCGCGTCGTGCAAGAACTGGTGCATCGTCCTGGTGGCGGCCATCCTGGTGCTTGTGGCCCGCTCCGGAGCCCCCGCCTACGCCCTGCTGGCTCTGATCCCTGCAGCGTTCTTCCTGTTTCTTGACGCCTACTACCTAGCGTTGGAGCAAGTGTTCCGCAACTCCTACAACGCCTTTGTCCACAAGCTGCACAGTGTCGGAGCGGTAGAGCTGTCCGACCTGTACGTCGTGCGCCCGGTCGGCCCGGTCAACAAGCAGATGCTGGTCAGCCTGCGCTCCATGTCCGTCTGGCCCTTCTACCTGGCGTTGGTCGTGGCGATCCTGCTGGTGTGGCTACTCGGGTACTTTCTGCCCCCGGGAGGCTGGTTCTCCTACGCGCCGCTCGCTCCCTGAGCCTGTGGCCGCGCCGGCTATAATGTTTACATCCCAGTCTGTTGGGGAGATAACCCATGCTATCCCCGGAGCAAGCGCGAAAAGTTCAGAGCGTAGTTTGGGAAGCTGACTTGGCGTTGGGTCAGCAGGATTATTGCTTGGCCAGCCAAAAAATGTGGGATGCTACGGCCCTGGCAATCAAGTTCGTGGCGCAAGGGCGCGGCTGGCCCCACTCGACGTTCGAGGAGATCTACGCGGCCGGGCGCAAAATCGCCGGGGAGCAAGACGACGAGTCCGCCGCCGAGTCTGAGCTCAATTTCGCTGAATGCCACCGTGCCAATGCGCAGTGGAAGATATTTGACGATTACGAAGTGGTCGAAGACTGGGATCTTGCTCCAGGCTTTATAGAAAGGGTCCTGGGCCGACCGGTGCGCCAGATCGAATGACCGCGGAGGAACGCATCAGGGCCGCGCGGGAATTCATCACCCTTGCAGATAAATTTTCGCTGCTGGCAATTCTATGGTCGGCGCCGAAATGCTGTGGGGCGCGGTGACGCAAATAGTCATAGCCATCGCGATGAACCGTCAGGAACCAATCCAGGACCATCAACATCGCCGTGCAACGGTTCGCAATCTGGTGCGTGAATTGGGCGAAGATTCCATCCGGCGCGACTTCAGCGAAGCCCAGAGATTGCACGCCCACTTCTATCACAACGATATGCCTACGGAGTTGCTGAGCAGCGCGGTTGCGAAAACCCACGCTCTCATCGACCGTCTTCTCCCGCTGTCTGCCTGACCCGGGCACGCCGCGCGGTTGCTCTGACCCTTCGTCAGGGCCGGCTATAATGATCAAACCCTTATCGGGACGCGGAGATTGGCCATGTTATCCCCGGCGCAAATCCAGCAAGTTCGCAACAAGGTCTGGCTTGCCGACCAGGCCATGGCCCAGCGCGACCATGAGCTCTTCTGCAAACGCATCTGGGAAGCCACCGCCCACGCCATCAAGTGCGTTGCCCAAGAACGCGGTTGGCCCTGCGACACGTTCGACGAAGTCTATGCCGCCGGTCGGCGGATCGCCCAAGCACATCCTGAAAAACGCGGCTTCATGTCCGCGTTGGGTTGCGCCGACTTGGCCCGAACAAATGGGATGGGCCTCGCTATACCCGCCCAAGATGTTGAAGAGGACTGGGACATCTCTACCGGGTTCATTGATCGTATGTTGGGCTTCTCAGTGCGCGACGTGTCATGACATCGACAGAGAGGCTGCGTACGTCCACCGAATTGTCTTTGCTCGCCGAACAGCACTTTGGCAATGGCGACGACATGGCAGGAGCCGAGTTGCTCTGGGGCTCCTTGTCGCAGGTCATCATTGCCATAGCCATGCAGCGCGGACAACGGTATCAGGAACATCAACATCGTCGCCACGTAATGCGCCAAATAATCGCCGAGATTGACGACCCCGTAATTGTTGAAGACTACAAGGATGCGAACCGGCTCCACGTCCATTTTTACCTGAACAATATGGCAGATGTTCAAGTTCGAGATGCCGCTGATACCACCCGCTCCCTGATTAACCGCCTCCTTCCCCTTGCCGCCTGACCCGCAACCGATCGTTATGCACGTATCAACCTACTTCGCCGGCAGCGCCCGCATCGCCGGCGTGTTTCTCCTCCTTACCGCCGTGGCCACGGCCATCATGGTGCCCACGCGCATCATGGCCGACGCCGATCAGCCGACCCTCCGTCTGAGCCTCGAGGCCATCGACGCCAACACCCTGGCTTACACCTACAGCGCGGCGGCGCGCATTGCCTCCGGCGTGTTCCTGCTGGCTGCGGCTGGCGTTCTGCGATACGTGACGACACCCTACCATCCGGCGCCGGCCAGGCTGGCGATGACGGCGCTGTCATTGTCCGGCGTCATCACGGTGGTCTCGGGAATCTGCGCGATCATGCTGACCACTGTCGGTCCTTCCGCGCTTGCAACTGGCGATGCCGGTTCGCTGGAGCTGGTCGGCCGGCTGGACGCTGCCCGCTGGATAACGGGGAAGGCCGGTTTCACATTGGCCGGGCTGGGCCTGATCGGCCTGGCGCCGGTGCAGTGGCGCATCGGTGGGCTGCTCAAGGTGTCCGCCGTGGCGGACCTCGTCATCGGCGTCGCCATGCTGTTCATCTGGGTGGATGCCGCCACCGCCATGCACCGGGTATCCGGCATTGCCTTCCTCGCCTGGCTGGTCGTCAGCGGCCTGTGGCTGGTCGCCGGATTGCTCAAGCCGCCTGCCGTCAGCGCCGCAGACCCTCAACCCCAGACTGGAGAACCTGAACATGGCTGACCGCACCACCAACCTCGCCACCGTCCGCCGCATCCGCGACGAGTTGATCGCTGCCCTGGACGGCATGGACTACTGCCTGGACTGGAAGGACGGCGCCAGATCCGACGCTGATCCATGGTGCGCCCGGGAGGTCCTCTACCACCTGGTGGACACGCCCGAGGGCGGCATCGGCGGCGTAATCGCCGGCGTCCTGGCCGGCAGCCTTCAAGAGGTCACCATCCTGCCCGACGCCAACAACATGACGCCAGAGCGCCTGGCCACAGACATTGGCGATGCCCTGGCCGGCCCCCTGGCCATCCTGCAAACCGCCGAGGACGCCATTGCCAACGCCGGCGACGGCGATTTTGAGGCACGGACCGCCATGGCTCATCTCCCGCACCGCGAAATCCACGAGCAACGCACCGCACAATCGTTCATCGATGGTCTGGAACGGCACTGGGGCGAGCACCTCAACCAACTCCGCGCCATCCGAGAAGCCCTGGGGATGTGAACGCCGACGGTTCCGTTTGACACCCGCGAAACCGCCCGGTTATATTTCGTTTACTTTCGTTCTGAAAAAGGGAGGAAATCGAATATGACGACACAGCGAGGACGGATCAGGTTTGAAGCGGGTAACGTCGCCTTCGTGGTGCAGCACGAGCTGTGGGACGGCAACATCCAGGACCACTCCGACCAGGGCGTGGTCATCCTGGTGGAGGTCGGCGGCGAGACCGCGCTGCGCTTCAACTGCTTCGACATCGAAAAGAGCTACGTTTACGCGCCCGACGGCGAGAGCATCAACTACCGGATGGACCACACCGTCGACGGCAACCCCATCGGCTGGTCGGTCAGGACCATGCGCAGCAACCTTGCCGCCATGCTGACCCGGGCCGGCCATGCCGACGCCGCCGGCGCGCTGGATATGAACGCGGTCAACGCCGCCCTGGACGAGGTCGATGCCACCGCCCGGGTCAAGTTCGCCGCCGAGCGCAACACCGTCAAGCACAACCGCGGCACCGACATCATCGAAGCCGGCAACATCCGCTTTGGCCTCGAGATGCGCCGCCAGGCCTCCGGCGACGGCGGGCTGGCCATCCACGTTCTCAGCGACCTGGCCGGCAACACCGGCCGCGTGTTCACGGAAGAGACCGAGTTGCTGGCCTTCGACTGCTTCCGGGACGATCCGCACTACCACTACGGCCCGCGCAACAAGAACCACCGCATCTTCTGGGATAAGACCCTGGTCCCCGACCCGCTGGGCTGGTGCCTCGACCAGTTCAAGACCGGCAAGCTCAAGGCCATGCTCGAGCGCGCCGGCTACCCCGGCGTCGCCGCCGACCTGGACGAGGACCTCGTCGCCTCGATCATCCCGCAGGTTGAGGCCCGCGGCCGCGAGATGGAAGCCGGCGGCATCCCCGCCGAGGTCACGCCCAATCTGGTGCAGTAACCGAGCCGCGCCAGCCCAGGCCACCAGGCCGAACACTGCTGCCGCCGGCAATCTTGCCGGCGGCAGCTTGCTTTTGGTTTGCCGGTGTCAAACGCGCGGTGTTAGACTCGCCGTAACGGCGCCCACGCAAAGCGCCCGACCACCGCAATCGCCCTGCCCGGAGCAATAATGGCTGCCCAAACCGTTGCCGAACTAACCATCGACGAATTCCGCGCTTTGATCCGCGAGACCGTCGCCGAGGTCGTTGCCGAATTGTTGGACGACCCGGACGAAGGGTTGGAATTCAGCGATGAATTCGTCGCCGAGATGGAACGACGCGTCGCATCGGAAAAGCACACAATTCCTGCCGAGGAAGTGTACCGGCGATTGGGGCTGGATTGATCCCATATTCAGTAGAGTTCCACGCCAGCGCCGCCGATGATCTGACGCGTTTGGACACAGAGCCGGCCAGACGAGTGCGTGGCAAGCTGGGATGAACTGGCCGTCAACGCGGGAACCATTCGTCACCAGGCCCTGACCGGGAGGTTGAGGGGGCTGTTCCGGGAGAGGGTGGGGGATTACCGGATTTTGTACACCTTGGATCGACAAACTCGCCGTATCATCGTTAGGGCAGTGGCACACCGCAGCGAAGTGTACCGAAACAATTAGCCCGCACAACGCTGGGACCCGACATGACCTCAACCTCAGACATCACCATCAAACTGATCGAAACACCCGCCGAACTTGAGGCGGCGTTCAGCCTGCGTATCCGTGTCTTCGTGGGCGAGCAGGGCGTCCCCGCCGACATCGAGCTGGACGAGTTCGACACCGCTGACGACACCGTCCACGCGGTGGCTCTGCTTGACGGCGTTGTCATTGGGACCGGCCGGCTCCTCCCCGACGTCGATGGCAAGGGGCCGCACATCGGCCGCATGGCCGTGGAGCGGGAACGGCGCCGCGATGGCGTTGGCGGCCAAGTGCTGAGCTTTTTGGAGCAGCAGGGTCGCGAGCGCGGCTTCCGCCAGATCACCCTCCACGCCCAGGAATACGTCAAGTCCTTCTACGCCGGCCACGGCTACCGGGAGGTCGGCGAGGTCTTCGAGGAAGCCGGCATCCCCCACCGCGAAATGGTCAAGGACCTTTAGACAGAAGAACTTTCGAAACCGGAGAGACGCCAAGCATGGGAATTCTGACCGATGACATGAAACGGGCCCTGACCGAGCAGCGCCTGATCTTCGCCGCCACCGTCTGCCCCGACGGCACCCCCAACCTGTCGCCCAAGGCCACCACCATGATCTGGGACGACGATCACATCCTGTTCACCGACCTGGCTTCGCCGGGCACCATGCGCAACCTGGAGCACAACCCGTCCATCGAGATCAACGTCGTGGACCAGTTCGCCCGCAAGGGCTATCGCTTCAAGGGCACCGTGGCCGTCCACTCCGGCGACGAGCTGGAGGCGACGGTGAAGGAGCGGATGCGCAACGGCCCTTCCAACGTAACCGGCCTCGCCGACAGCGTGCGCGCCGTGGTCCTCATCCGCATTGAGCAGGCCCTGCCCCTGGTGTCCCCCGGCTACTGGGGCGGCGCCACCGAGGCTGACACCCGCCGCAACTGGGAAAACTACTGGGCCAACATCAACGCCGGCTGGCACGAACGCCACGCCGAGCAGGTGCCATCCCAAGCCTCATAGGGGCGAAAATCTCCGCCCCTGCCGTGCCCACACGCACGCTTTTTCGCTGGAGCTGTCACCGCGAGCGAAGCGTGGCAATCCCGCCACGCTGATGCACTCCACTTGCCATTGCGAGCGCAGCGCAGCAATCTCGTCGGGGTCAGGAACGCTGCCGCCGTAACGAGACCGCCACATCGCTACGCTCCTCGCGATGACAAACTGAGCACGCGTGAGCCCTGCCGTGCGGCTGGCGGTCAGGCCGCGGCCGCGGCCTCCACTCCGTCCATCACCCGCACTTCCATCTTGGCGATGTGGCTGGTGGGCCGGTCGCCCAGGGCGCTCCGCTCCGGCGAAGCGAAGTACGCTGCCTCCTTCTCCGCGATCTCGTCCGCGCTGTCGAACCGCCGGACCCAGATGAACTCCGTGCGGTCGGCGTTCACGTAGCTGGACACCACGGGGATGCCCAGCCGGTCGTGCAGCGGCCGGATGTGCTCGTTGAACAGCCCAAGCCAGGAGTCCATCATGCCGCGATTGATGGTGTAGATGCGCAACTGGTAGGTAGCCATTATTATCCTCCTTGAGTTTTTGCTTGCATGGATAAACAAGATAAAAGGGATAAATTTATCCTGAATATCCTGTACATCCATGCAAATTGCCCACGGTCAGGCAACCTGGTACTGGGCGATGGCGTCCTGGCTGAAGGAGAGGCCCAGCCCCGGCCGGTCGGGCACCACCAGGTCACCGTCCACGATGTCCGGCGTCTCGTCGAACAGCCGCAGCGACCACGGCATGTACTCCACCGTCAGCCCGTTGGGTATGGCCGAGATCGTGTGAACCTGCACCTCGGGTATCAGGTGGGACACCACCGGCAGGTTGAACGCCTCCGCCATGCCGGCGATCTTGCGGAAGGGCGTGATCCCGCCGGCCCGAAGCAGGTCCACCATCACGATGTCAATGCTCCGCTGCTCCACCATGTGGCGGAAGGGCCGGATGCCGTAGACGTACTCGCCGGCCGCGATGGGCGTGGTCAGGGCGTCGGCGACCCGCGCCAGCCCCTGGTAGTCGTCCCGGGCCACCACGTCCTCCAGCCAGAACAGGTGGTACTCCTCGACCATGCTGCCGATCTGGATGGCCTGGTTGACGTTCCAAAGCTGGTTGATGTCGCACATCAGGTCGATGTCCGGTCCGATGGCGTCCCGCAGCGTGCGGATGCGGGCCACCTCGCGGGCGGCCGTGGGCTCCGCGCCCATCTGCGTCTTCATCTGGCGGAACCCCTGCTCCACCAGCCGCGGGCCGGCCTCGGACAGGTACTCCAGGCCCATGGGCCGCATCAGCGCGCCGCTGGCGTAGGTGGGCGCGCGGTCCCGGTAGCCGCCCATCAGCCCGCACACGGTCTGGTCCAGCGCCTTGCCCTTGATATCCCATACCGCCATGTCGATGGGCGCCAGCCCCAGCGAAAGGATGCCCTCCGGCCCGGCGGACGAGCAGGCGTCCATCAGCTTGCCCCAGATGGCCTCAGGGTTCATCGGGTCCTCACCCACCGCCAGCTGCACCAGGTCATCCACCGCCCGGCACAGCGCGTGCACCAGCGGCCCTCCGAAAAAGGTCAGGCCGACGCCATTGATCCCCTCGTCGGTGTGGAGTTCCAGGGTGACGAACTCGCGGGTGCCCGGTTGGTCGATACCCACCACCAGCGGGTTGTCCGCCGGTGTCTGCAGAACGCGCGTGGTGCCGCCGGTGATTCTCATAGATATAACTCCGTGTGTGGAATGACGTAGGGCAATTTAGCACGCGCCTACCACACCGGCAACACGGATCCGTAACGGTCACCGCTTGCTGACAAGTTTTGAGTGCTTGGCGCCGGCCACAAGGCAATGGGATTCAATTAGGCCCAAGACGCTTTCCGGTGAGGAGCGGTAAATAAGGTCACGCCAAGGGCGGCTGCACGCAACAGACCGGATGGTTGGATGCTTTCGCCGACGATCACAGCCAGGGCCGGCTCACTGTAAACGACAGCCAGAATATCCGCGCGCTGGCGTACCAGTTCGACATGGATGTCATGGATACTCACCGAAGCTTCGAATACAGCCCACACACGCACACCATCTGTTTCCCGGTAGCCGCGCAGCGTTACCAGGGAATTGGCTATTTCCATATCGGAATTGCGGCGAACAATGCCCAGATCTTCCGCTCGCCTGATCTCTTCGACGTATCCGCGACTGAGATGGGTTCTCCGATCAACCACAATGTCGCAATGATAAATCCGAAGATACCGTAGCAAATCAGGCGTCACCCATTTTGTCGCCGATAAAGGAACGGTTTCACCGCTCATTTCCCCGTGATCAATGGTAGTCATCTCGGTCCTCGCACACGGCCTTACGCCTTCCAACGAGGCAACATCCGTTTCAATTGTATCCGCCAAACTGAGACCTCATGCGTACCCAGTTTACGGCCGGTGGTGTCACAGTCAGGATTCGCGGGAACTTACGACCATCATGATCGAGAGATTTCCATCGCGTAACGGCTCCAATCCTGATAATCCGCAAATCTCGAAAATCCTGATTCTGACGACTCACGCCAGCCGGAACGACTGAGAAGTGAACCCGTTTGACGCCCGCCCCCGGCCGGCGTAGCATTACCCAAATACCACCAGCAGATCCCAACCACCGGGAGGCGCCGATGACGACCGTACCGAACAATACCGACGAAATCCGCCAGGCCGTCCAGGACCACTATGGCCAGCGCGCCCTGCGGGTGATCGAGCTTACCGACGTGACGCCGGCCCAGGGCGTCGGCTGCGGCGCCGAAAACTGCGGCCACGGCACCTGCGGCGCTGACGACTGCGGGCACGACGCCGTGGCCTGCGGTTGCGGCCCTGCCGCCGTCGTCTGTTGCGGACCCGCCGACACCGAGCGCGCCATGGCCCTGTACAACGAGGCCCAGCTCCAGGGCCTGCCCGTGGAGGCAATGGCCGCCTCGGCCGGCTGCGGCAACCCCACCGCCCTGGCCGACCTGCGCCCCGGCGAAACCGTGCTCGACCTCGGCTCCGGCGGAGGCATCGACTGCTTCATCGCCGCCGAGCAGGTTGGCGAGTCCGGCCGGGTCTTCGGCCTGGACATGACCCCCGAGATGCTCGCGCTGGCCAACGCCAACCGCGACCGCATGGGCGTCACCAACGTCGAGTTTGTGAAGGGCCACCTCGAGGACATTCCCCTGCCCGACGCCAGCATAAACGTGGTGATCAGCAACTGCGTCATCTGTCTGTCCCCCGACAAGGACGCCGTGTTCCGGGAAGCCTTCCGCGTCCTGACCCCGGGCGGGCGGCTCCACGTCTCCGACATGCTCGCGCTGACCGAGGACGGCCCGCGTCTCACCGACGCCGAAGCCTGGGCCTCCTGCATCGGCGGCGCCGAGTATCGCGGCACCTATCTGGCCCGCATGGAATCCGCCGGATTCGTGGACATCGCGACCATCGACGAGTCCATCCGCCTGGACGAGGATGACGTTCCCCTGAACGTCGCCAGCGTCAAGGTGTCGGCGCGCAAGCCCCAATAGTCCTGTCCATACTCCGGCAGGCTTTGGGACGGGGCGGGCCATTGGGCTCGCCCTGTCCCGTTTTGGCCGTGCCATGCTCCCGCATTGCGCGTTATAATGCCGTGGGTTTGTCGCAATATGTCTGTTGAGATGGTCCAGAATGTCCGAATCGCCCCAAGATAATCCTGCTGACGAGTACGCTCGCCAGTTCATGCCGCCCGAGCGTCGCGCCCGGTTGGCCCCCCAGCAACCCGCGGCGGACGCCGCCGAGGAGACCGTCGCGGTGGCCGACACTCCTCCGACGCCCGTAGCGGATACCCCTGAGCCGCCCGTGGCAGATACCCCTCCGGTTCCTGTGGAGGAAGTCTCCGAGGCTCCGGCGCCGCCTGTTGACGCGTCCGATGCGCCGGCGGCGGAATCCCCGGTGGTCGCGGCGGCGCCGGCGCGCCCCCCGTCCGATAACGGGGCGAGGCCCGTCCCTCCCGCTCCCGCCCCCGAGCCCTGGGAGGACGTCGACGACGAGGATGTGAGCACGCCGGCTTACGTCGAGGCCAACGACCTCTTCAAGATTTACAAGCCGGCCGACCTGGAAGTGGTCGCCCTGCGCGGCGTCGACCTCGAGGTGCGGTCCGGAGAACTGATCGGCATCGTCGGCGCCAGCGGTTCCGGCAAGACCACGCTGCTGAACATCCTGGCCGGCCTCGAGCGCCCCTCGGCCGGCCGCATCCGTGTGGGCGAGCGCGACCTGCTGGACATCACGGACCAGGATCTGGTGGCCTATCGCCGCCGCGAGGTCGGGTTCGTCTGGCAGGCCACCGGCCGAAACCTGGTGCCGTACCTCAGCGTGCGCGACAACATCGAGCTGCCCCAGGCGATCGCCGGAACCGGCAAGAGACAGCGCCGGGAACGCGCCGAGGAACTGCTGGATGCCCTGCAGATGTCTGACAAGTCACGCCGCTATCCGTCGGAGTTGTCCGGCGGCGAGCAGCAGCGCGTGGCCATCGCCGTGGCCCTGGCCAACAACCCGCCGCTGCTCCTGGCCGACGAACCCACCGGCGAGCTGGACACCAACATGGCCGAGGACGTATTCCGGATGCTCCAGCGCATCAACCGGAGGTTCGGTGTGACCATCATCATCGTCACCCACTACGCCGGCATCGCCCGTTGGGTCGACCGCGTGGTGCGCATCCGCGACGGCCGCATCGGCTCCGAGTCCTACCTCATGTCCTCCTACCGGGGCGATGAGGGCCAGGAGGAGGAGTACCTGGTAGTTGACCGCGCCGGCCGGCTCCAGCTCCCCCGCGAGTACGTGGAGCAGCTGTCGCTGGAGGGACTGGCCACCGCCGGCATGGACGAGGATACCGGTTCCATCACCCTGCGCCCGGCCACCGCGCCCCACCGCAGCCGCGAAAGGTGGGAGACCGGTTCGGAGGCTTAATCGGGATCAAACCACCCTGCCACTGCTACCATGGAGCAAAGCCATTCCAAGAAAGCAAATCGACGCCTGATTTTCGCTGGTATCTTTTTCTATTTTGTATTGACTGCTGCGATTGGCGGCGGGGTGCTTTGGCTGACACTATGGTCTTACGCCGCCGCCGGGGAAGCGCTCTCTGATACAACATCGGCTGCCATTCTAAACACCACTGCCGCTACATTGCTGTGGCTGGCGTTTTTTGGTGGGTTGGATATGTTCTTGACACTTTGGACCTTGATGCAAACCCGACAGATGGAGGCGGACCGTTTGCGGCGCGAGGAAGACGACCGCCGGGAACGGGAGCAGGAGCGCATCGCTCGGGAGCAGGAGCGTGCCATCAGGGAGCAGGAGCGTGCTGCACGGGAACAGGAGCTGGCCGAGCAGCGCAGATTCCAGCAGGACATGATCGAGTTGCTCAATGCCGAAAGGGAAGAAAACCGCCGAGAGCGCCAGCAGTTTCTGGCCACGCTGCAGGCCGAAAGAGAACGGGGAGATTTGCTGATGACGCGGTTTCTGGATCTGGCCGAGCGGCTGGGAAATCGTAACGGCAATGGAACCCACAGCGCGGAGTAGGTAACCTCGATGTCATCAGTGACGGCGGCTTTGGCCTCGGAATCGGTCGTCCGCGAGTTCGGCGAAGGAGACAGCGCCGTCCGCGCAGTCAACGAGGTCACGGTCAGCATCGCGCCCGGCGAATTCGTCGCCCTGGTGGGCCGCTCCGGGTCGGGCAAGACCACCCTGCTCAACCTGCTGGCGGGACTCGACCGCCCCAGCTCCGGCAAGGTGTGGTTCGAAGGACGCGAGCTGTCCGAGATGCCGGAACGTGACCTGGTTGGCCTCCGCCGTGAGAAGATTGGCTTCGTGTTTCAGTCCTTCGGGCTGATCCCCCTGCTGTCCGCCTTCGAAAACGTCGAGCTGCCCCTGCACATCGCCGGCGTGTCCTGGCGTGACCGCCGCCGCCGCGCCAACGAGGCCCTGGACCTGGTGGGTCTCACCGGCCGCTCCGGCCATCGACCCTACGAGCTTTCCGGCGGCGAGCAGCAGCGCGTCGCCATCGCCCGCGCCCTGGTCGCCGACCCGTCCGTGCTCTTCGCCGACGAACCCACCGGTGAGCTGGACAGCGTCACCGGCCAGACCATCGGCGGCATCATGCGCGACATTGGCGCCAGTCGCGGCGTCACCGTCGTCACCGCCACCCACGACCTGCTGTTGGCCGACATGGCCGACCGTCGCCTCCAGATGGCCGACGGGCGCATCGCATCCGTCGACGGCGCGGCGTCGAACTGATCTGGATCACCCGTCCGGTGTCGGCCCTGCGTTTGCCGGGTTCCGCACGGGCGTGTTATAGTCAGGCCTACTAGAAAGTATCCTGAATCACCTAAACGGGAGCATTGCATGGCTTACGTAACGCCGCGAGATGGCGAAACCCCAGAGAGCCTGGTGAATCGATTCCGGGCGTCTGTACAGCACGCCGGCATCCTGCGCGAACTGAAGGACCGCCGGTTCTTCCGCTCCCAGGCGCAGAAGGAGCGTCTGGGGGCCCAGCGGGCGGCCCGGCGACGCCGACGGCAGCGGCGGTAGGCCACCGCGAGGCTGACCCCAGGTCAGCCGGCGCAAATTGACCGGTTGCGGGCGCGGTGCTAGACTCCGCCCGCGTTACACATGGAATGGGCCGGCCGGGGCACCAATGTGCCCGGCGGCGTTCTTCACACCAGGGAGGGCAGTTTTGCCGCGCTACGATTATCGCTGTACGGAGTGCTCAAACGAGTTCGAGTTGGTGCAGAAATTCAGTGAGGCCGGACAGGGAGAGTGTCCATCGTGCGGCGGCGCCGGACAGCGGGTGTTCCACGCCGTGCCGGTGATATACAAGGGCAGCGGCTTCTACACCACCGACTACGGTCGACCCAAGCGCCCCGTCGAGAAGGAAGACAGCAAGGAGTCGACCACCGAATCGAAGTCGACTTCGTCCAACGGCAGCAGCGGCGACAGTTCGTCCGGCGACTCCGGATCGTCATCTTCCTCGGATTCACCCGCCCCGGCCGCCGCAGCCGCCGGCGACTCCGCCTGATCAACCCCCCGGCAACACGAACAATCGGGCCGCACTCCAGGGTGCGGCCTTTCCATTGGTGCAGCCAGTAACAACCCGGAGACACCGGGGATTATTGCCGCGAGAACCTCGCAAAGCCCGGTCAGAACGCCAACGAAACCACCCACCAACAGGGTCACGCAGTGGGAGAGCACCGATACCAGAGACGCAACAGCCTCACCAGGGCTCCGGCCGCTCCATTGTCCGATCAGACTTGACCCGCTAATATTCCGGAACAATAGGAGAACCCACACGTGACCACCCGTGAGGTATCAACAAGCCAGCGAACATTTCCTGGCGCAGGCCAGAAGGGAATGGGCGGATGGCGATCTGCCCCAGGCCTCCGAAAAAGGCTGGGGCGCTTCTGTCCAGATCCTCAAAGCGCTCGCCGAACAACGCGGATGGGAACACAGCCGGCATCGGCACCACCTCATCACAGTCAGCCGGCTGAGGGCCGAGACCGGCGACGGCGAAATCCGTCGCCGGTTCAACACCGCCAGTGCACTCCACGAGAATTTTTACGAAAACACGATGCACGCCTCCGAGGTCTCGGAAAGCCTGGACGACGTTGAGGCACTGCTGAACAAACTTCTGCCTTTATTGGAACAGTCGTAGTTCCGGTAACTCTGATATCGGGAATCCCGAAATCGCCAACCCAGTAGCAGTGGCATAGCACGTTATTGCAGTATCAACATAGGTTGGAAGCATGCTGATGAGTGCCCAGTTTGTAAAAGATGTCATTGCGAGCGGAGCGTGGCAATCCAGGCGCGAACAGGTCGGCTCTTCCGGCAGCGAGATCGCCACGTCGCCATGCTTCTCGCGATGACAAACTGGGTACGCGCGCAACTGCTGATCCCATGCGCGCCCTGATCCAGCGGGTGACCTCGGCCTCCGTCACCATCGAAAACGCCGCGGTCGGACGCATCGGCCCCGGCCTGGTGGTCCTCCTCGGCGTCGCACAGGGCGATGACGAAGCCGACGCCCGCTACCTGGTCGACAAGATCGTCAACATGCGCATCTTCGCCGACGATCAGGGCCGCTTCAACCTGTCAGCCCTCGATACCGGCGGCGATCTCCTGGTCGTGTCCCAGTTCACACTGCACGCCGACACCCGCCGCGGCCGGCGCCCGGACTTCACCGCCGCCGCCGACCCCGAAACGGCCAACCGCCTCTACGAACGGGCCGTGGCGATGTTCCGCCAGACCGGCCTCACCGTGGCCACCGGCGAGTTCCAGGCCTACATGCAGGTCAGCCTGCAGAACGACGGCCCGGTGACCATCATGGTAGACAGCGCCGACCGCGGCCGACCTCGTCGGGGCTAGCCGGTTGGGCGGTTCGTTGGCTCCGGCCTACCGGTGCCAGCCCATGCCCTTGTACATCCCGCGCAGGAAGGCGATCTGGCCGCCGTGGGATACGCAGTCCCACGTCATCTGGCCGAGCGCCGCTGCCACCGTTCGCGGCTCCGACACCGGCGGGATGATCTTCGCCTGCTGCATCTGAGCTTCCGTGAGCCCCGGCAGGTATTCCCGCAAAGCTGAGCGCACCTGCTCGAAGTAATCCATCTGCAGCTTGCGCGACGGCGGCTGCCAGTCGCACACCATCTGGTGCGTCCAGCCCAGGCCGCGGTTCTCGCCGTCGGCCGGCATCCCGAAGTGCTGCTCCCAGTTGTTGGTGTCCCAAAGCTGGGGCAGGTCGCGCAGCCGGGTGTGGATGAACGAGTCGATCACCCGCGACAGGTGCCACAGGATCCACGCCACCGAGTTGCAATCGTCGGCCGGGATGCGCGCGAACTCGTCGTCGTCCAGGTCCCTCAGCGCCAGGTCGATGGTGGTGAAGTTGTTTTCCAGGGCCGAAATCAGGCCGTCGGCGGCAGCGGGCATGGTGGTCGCCTCCTGGTGATGGGTGAATGTAATGGTGTCTCTAGGATAACAGTCCTGAACACGTCGCACACGGTTGCGGTGCATCGTCCCGCCCGCCGGGACTATACTATCGGTAACTCTGAGGCATCAACGGCAGGACGACCCAGATGACCACGATTTCTACCTCGCCGCCGGACCCTGGCGACCCCGTCGAGCGCGCCCGGTGGCTGCGCGACCAGCTCTGGTTCCACAACGAGCGCTACTACAACGACGACGCCCCGGTCATCAGCGACAGCCAGTACGACGCGCTGATGCAGGAACTGCGCGACCTCGAGGCCGCCCATCCCGAGCTCCGCTCCGCCAGTTCGCCCACCCAGATCATCGGCGGCAGCGCCTCCGACCGCTTCCCCCAGGTCCAGCACCCCATCCCCATGCTCAGCCTGGCCAACGCCTTCGACCGGGACGACCTGGAGGCGTGGCACCGCCGGGTCACCGACCTGCTAGACGGGCAGCCCTTCCGCATGGTGGCCGAGCTCAAGATCGACGGCCTCGCCGTGCGCCTCGTTTACCGCGATGGGGCCTTCGTCCTGGGCGCCACCCGAGGCAACGGCCAGACCGGCGAGGACGTGACGCCCAACCTGCGCGAGGTCGAGAGCATCCCCCATTCTCTCCACGGCGACTTCCCCGCCGACCTGGAGGTGCGCGGCGAGGTCTACCTGCCCCTGGACAGCTTCCGGCGCATGAACGAGGAGCGCGCTCGCAACGGCGAACCCCTCTACGCCAACCCCCGCAACACCGGCGCCGGCACCATCCGCCAGCTGGATCCGGAAGTGGTTCGCGACCGCCACATGGAAATCTGGGTGTACAGCCTTAACGACACTGGCGACGTACCCATGCCCGCCGGCCACTGGGAAGCCCTGGAACAGCTGGGCTTCTATGGCTTCCGCGTTAACGATGCAAACCGGATTTTCGACACCGTGGATGAGGTCTGCGCCTACTACGACCGGATGCTTGGCGAGCGGCACCATTGGGGCTACGAGGCCGACGGTTTGGTGGTCAAGGTAGACAGCCTTGCCCAGCAGAACGCCCTGGGCTTTGCCGGCCGGGAGCCCCGCTGGGCCATCGCCTACAAGTTCCCTGCCGAGCGCGCCGTGACCAAGCTCCGCAAAATCAAAATCAATGTGGGCCGCACCGGCAGCCTGAACCCCCAGGCCATCCTGAAACCCGTTGCCGTCAGCGGCGCCACCGTTCAGCACGCCTCCTTGCACAACGAAGGCGACATCCACAGCAAGGACATTCGCGAGGGCGACATGGTGGAAATCGAACGCGCCGGCGATGTCATCCCCCATGTTCTGCGCCACGTCCCCACGCCCGGCAAGAAACGCGGCCCCGAGTTCCACATGCCCGAGCGCTGCCCCGAGTGCGAAACTCTCGTCGTAAAAGTCGAGGGCGACGCCATGCACCGCTGTCCCAACTCCGCGTGCCCCGCCCAGTTCTTCGAGTCGCTCAAGCACTTCGTCAGCCGCAGCGCCATGGACATCGATGGCCTGGGCGAACGCTGGTGCCGCATCCTCATCGACCGCGGCCTCGTCTCCGACGTGTCCCACGTGTACGGTCTCAATATGGAACAGCTCACCGAGCTGGACCGCATGGGCGAAAAGCTCGCCACCCGCATCCTGGACAACGTGAAGGCCAGCAAGCAACGCCCCCTGGCCCGCATCCTCTTCGCTCTGGGCATTCCGCACGTCGGAGCGGAGGTGGCTGAATTATTGACCAGCCACTACACCAGCATTGAAAAACTGGCAGAGGCGGGTATCGATGAACTTGCTGGTTTGCACGAAGCCAGTGCTATCAGTGGTGTGGGACCTCGAATCGCCGAGAGTATCGTCAATTACTTTGTTACAGAGCGCAACTGGAAAACTATCATAGGTTTGAATGATGCGGGTGTAGAACTTTTGCAGAAACCCGTGGTTGCTGAAGTTGGGGAACAGCCATGGCTGGGTCGGACCTTCGTGGTTACAGGGACGCTTTCGTCAATGACACGACGGGAGGCCGAATCCAAAGTCAAGGCATTGGGCGGCACCACCTCTTCGTCCGTTTCTGGCAGGACCTACCGACTGGTATCAGGAGCGTCGCCCGGAAGCAAACTGGCCTTGGCTGAAAGGCTTAGGATTGTCGTATGGAACGAGGACGAGTTCCTGCATTTCCTCGAAGCACCATTCAGTCTAGATGAGAAGTCGATGTAGCGAGTTCGTGAGACCCAGAATGCGTACACACGAGGGAAGGAACATTCGCAAGAGTCTTTCCGAGCGGGATGTTTTTGAAGTTTTAGCTTTCCGTACCGAACATTTCCAAAAATTCTACCGCACCGATGATTGGGATGTTCAAATCGCGTGCGCGCCGCGCTTTCCCTGAGTTGCTGGCAGGATCAGCTGCGACCAGCAAATCGCAGTTTCTAGACACTGCGTTTTTTGGCGTAATACCGTGTAGAGCCGCTACCGCTTCCATGTGAACTCTAGTGTAGGTGCGGCCGCTGATTACCACTTCTCCAGTAAAACAAATGGTTGTCGGCTGAACGTGGCTTGCGGTAGATACGGTATCGGTGATGGGAGGAACTAAAACGTCGTGTATCCCTAGAGACGATATCATCCGCGTGATGATGGTGTGCTCTGCTTCGGAAATTCTGCCGTCTCGCTGCGCCGCCGTTATGATACTTTCTAGGTATTGGCGGTGAATGCTTTCAACTTGTTCAGTGCGAAGTCCAAGGCGACGTGCCAATTCCGATAGCGAGGCTCGTTCATCAGCGTCGAGTTCATGGTCGTTCAGCGCGTGATCTAATGCGTCTGCGTAAATCAGGCGACGGTCCGTGAGAAAACTGATGTCCGTAAAGTCCAGCAAGTGCGATGTCACATCCCGTTCTTCTGTCTCATATGCCGCCCGCACGACGGTTCGTTTGTGGTTTTCTGTACCCTTCCATTCAGCGGTAGCAGGTTCGCAATTTTCCCACGGTAACCCGCACTTCATTGCCAACATCGCCGTCGCTTCGACATCACCCGCGGCTTGATGTGCGTTGTTGATCATCACTCCTAGGGATTCGCAAGCTGCCGCAAGTTTCATACCTGTCGCCTGCAAAGTACAAAACCCATTGCCCGGGTCGAATCGTCCTCTCAGTCTTTCGAACTCATTTTGCAAAAATCTGGCATCGAACGCTAGATTGTGCGCTACGAGGATGCTACCGTCTAATCTCCGTGCGATAGCGTAGGCGACTTCGCCAAAGGTGGGAGCGAGTTCGACCATGCTGGCGGAGACGCCGTGGATCGAAGTCGGACCTATGTCGCGTTGCGGATTGATCAAAGTCTCGAAGCGGTCCAGAACTTCTCCGGTTGCCGCATCGAGCGTTAGAGTGGCTATCTCGACGATACGGTCTCTGTTTCCCACGCCTGTCGTTTCTACGTCTAGGACCGTAACTTTGCTGGTCATGATTGGAACGAGCCCTCCATGATTTTCATGTCGTGTACAGGAAACTCGTACAACCGCGTCGTTTTTTCGCGAGGCGCTGAACCTTTCCCATGTTGGGCACAGTAGCCATTCACCTTTGATTTATATCGGCAGGGCGTACCGTCTTGTGTAAAACCGACACAAATGCGCCCGTCATCGGTGATTTCGAATCCTTTCGATCTGGTATGTTCCTTGCAATAAGTCTGCCAGAATCGAGTTTTCTGGCAACGTTCTCCGTCGATGTCGTATTCCGAGCATATCTCCTGGCCTCCTCCGTCTTTGCTACGGGAAGGGTTCATAATCCGCCCCACGATTTTTAGACCGTCTCGGGATTCAAACGTCACTTCCGTAGGTTCCATAAACGGAGGTTGGCCCGCTTTGTGGCTGACTATAAAATACGCTGTACACGAACCCAAGCCATCAGATCGCAACGTGCCCGCTCTATTCTGACCGTCAACTTGCCAAAAACCATTGACCCTGAAGTCCAGCGGCAATTCGAGCACATCAACTTGAGGCGCGTTTTCCAATGACATGAAAGCGGCTTGGAGTGGTTGCGTATTTTGCGAGTTCATGCTTTTCTCTCAACTGGGCCGACCCTTACCATTGCAGCCAATTAAGGCAGCATGATCATAGGTAAGCCCTGCCGTAACTGTCAAACCGTGCGAAGCTGCCCAAGCCCCTCATTACTGAGGCCGACCCGGCCGGGAGGACACTATGACGACACAGATAGAAGCTCCCGTTGATGAGAGGATCGTCGGGGTCCTGCGCGAACTCGGCATCGAGCGCGCCCATTTCGCCTCCCGTAATCTCGGCGACTGGCGGGGTCTGGCAGTCGATGTTCCGGACGTCGTCGCGTCCATGACCCTGATCTGCCCCCTGGGGTTCGATGCCCAGGCGCTGGCCCCCCTGGGCGAGCGCCTCCTGGTGTTCAACGCCGACCGCGGCGGGGCGACTGCGACCATCGACCGCAACCTGGCGGCCCTCCCGTCCGCAACCAGGGTATCGCTGTCCGACTACGGCTACCCGAACAACTACGCCGACATCGCGGTCGAGCAGGGAGCAGCCGTCGTTCCCGCCATGCTCGACTTCCTGGCCGGCGTGGACGCCGCGAATGGCCCGGCTGTCGCATCCCCTTCCGTCGCGGAAGGCGAGGTTGACGGCATCTATTTCAGCGTGCGGGGATCCGGTCCTCCGCTGGTCCTGCTCCCACTGGGCGCCGGCCCGTCCCAGTGGGACCCCGTGGTCGGGGCGTTCACCGAGAAATATTGCGTCGTCACCCTGTCCGGGCCGATGCTGGGCATGGTGGGCAGCCTCGAGGGCCGGGGACGCACCCCCGGCTACCTGTCCGCCGTGGGCAGCCTGATCGACGCCGCGCAGATCCAGCCCGGCGAGAGGGTGCTGGAGGCCGGCTGCGGCACCGGCGTCCTCTGCCGCTGGGTGGCTCGCCGGACCAACCGGCAGAACCCGGTCTCGGGCGTGGACGTCAACACCTACTTCCTCCGGGAAGCCGGCGAGATCGCCCGGCGCGAGGGAATGGACAACCTGGTGAGCTTCCACGAGGGCAGCGCCGAGGCCCTGCCCTTCGATGACAACAGTTTCGACGTCGTCTTCTCCAGCACCGTCATCCAGCGCGTGAACGCCGACCTGATGCTGCCCGAGCTGGTACGGGTCGTGAAGCCCGGCGGCCGGATCGCGGTGCTGGGCCACGCCCACGACATGAACCGGTGGGTCAACCTGCCCCTGCGCGCCGATCTCAAGACCAGGATCGAGTCGCCGCCGTGGGTCGACGACCCGGGCCATCCCCAGGGATGTGACGACTCCTCCCTCTACCAGCGCTTCGCCAAGCTGGGACTGGAGAACACCAGGATGTTCCCGTTCATCAGCACGTTTGCGGAGCCGGACCGCCTGCAATTCATGCAGGGCGGAATCCTGCCCACCCTGAACGCCGAGGAGGCCGACGAGTGGCGCGCGGCCGCAGCCCAGGCCCAGGCCGATGGCACCTTCTTCATCTCAACCCCCTTCCACTGCGCGGTGGGCACCAAGCCGTAGAGGTCGCCATCACGGTAACGCGGCTAGCGCGTCCGTGAACTTCTATGTGAGTTTTCCGGCTTCACTCGTGGAAGATCAGCTCTACCGACCGATTACGCGGTTGATGACGAACGCAACCAGAAACACGACACCAGCCCCGCCCAATGCCGTCCCGGCAATGCCCAACAAATTGAGCGCATTCTGCGACTGACGTTCGTCGCCGAAGAAAGCCATTGCTATTGCCAGCGTCAATAGAGCCAACGGGACGCCAGCAAGCAAGATGAGAGCGTAAATCACCAGACGATAACGCCGTCGGTATCGTTCGGTTTCCGCTTCAACCTGCCTGAGTGAAAGCTCATGTTGAAGTTGTTCGGCTTTCTCTGCGCCTTCCAAGCTGCGCAGCGCAATCTCGTGCTGAGCCGCAGTGCGTAGACGTTCCTGTTCAGCTAAATCCGTTATGGCGTCGACAAGGGATTTGGCGAAAACCTCGACCTCGCCGCCGTTGTTCAAGTCGTCACTGGGGGATCATGCGGTGTATCAATCAACGTATCAGCCCTAAGGGGTTATCCGGTGTTTTTTTCAGCTGTGGTATAGGAGGAATTTTCCCAATCATCATGTCTGCCAGTAACCACGGCTCAATCACCACGATGTCGTAGCCTTCAATGTAGCGAGCTTTGACGACCTTGTGGACGAGCCCGGCTCCTTCCGGCGTGGCCTTGAGACGTTGCGCTTCCCGGTAGGCTTCCGGGAAGTTTTTGGCGTCGGTGTGAATGATGTGCATTGTTCACCACCTCTACCTTGCTCGGCGTATACGGTGGTTCAATGACAGGTAGGCCCCGCCGCGGCTGTCAAACCGCGGCGAGGCACAAGCAGACCTACCGTATCAACCCGTAGACCCGCACCGGCTGCACCCGCACGATGACCGCGTCCTGCTGCACCATCGCCCGGTCGTATTCCTCCCAGTTCGGGTGCTCGTGGTCGCCGCAGGCACGGAACGCCGTCCGCAGCATCTGCCGCATCTCCTCGGCGTCGGTGTTCTGGTAGTTGTGCAGCGTGGCCGTGCCTTCCACCACGGCGAACTGACGCCAGTCATCGGCCACCGCCATTACGTTGCACCGGTTGTCCCGCTGCAGGTGGCGAGCCTTGGCGGAAGTCCCCCGCACGATGACGAACACCGGCCCATCGTCTCCCTCGAAGGGCGATGCCCCAGCCACCACGATGCTGGTCTGCGCCGATCCATCCCGGCGGAAGGTGTTGATCACCGCCCGGTGGTTGCTGCTGAAAAAGTTGCTCACGTCGCTGAATTCCATGGTTGCCTCCAGTGTTTCGAGTTTAGTTGCCAATCACTTCGTAGATTGCCACGTTATCCGATGAGAAAGCCGGCCCGAGCCAACCTTCGTCGACCCATCCATCGACCCTTTCGTCCACTTCCTCCCCGTAGGCGTCCCGCTCCCGAGGACCGACCACCAGCCAGCGGACGCCGTAGACTTCCAGCAGGCGGCGGGTTTCCGTTCCGTCGGTTCCCTGGTAGATCGCCTCCACGTCGTGGCTGCGGCCGGCGAAGGCGCTGTCGTCGCCCCGCCACTGCCGCTGGTGGCCCTCCCAGCCCAGCACCGTGGCTCGGCCCGTGGCCCCCGCGATGCGTCCGTAGTCGCTGTAACCGTCCCCGACCGCTTCCAGGATGCGCCCCGGTTCCGCCTCTTCGTTCAGCCACACGATTGCGTCGTACTCCCCGGGGTGGCTGCGGCGCAGGAAGTCCAGCCCGGCCAGGGTGTTGTCTCCGAACCCAACGCTGTCATGGAACCACCCGGTGCGGTCCAGCACGGCGGCCACCGGATAGTACGCCGACGCCATGATCAGTCCCACCGCGAGACTGGCCCACGCTATACCCAGCGCCCTGAACAGGCCGGCCCGATAATCTCCCGGCCGCAGCCGGTATGGACCGGCCACAATGTAATAGATGCCCACCCCGCCGGCAATCCCAAGCAGGATCCAGGCCTGGTAGTAGACCTTGAACACCGTGTTCATCCGGTTGCCGAACAGGTCCACGATCCGGAACAGCTCAGCGCCGGCCAGCAGGTAGAACCCCGCCGCCGCCAGGATCAGCGCGAACACCAGCCACTGCATGGGCCTCCGGTTGGCTGCCAGAACCACCGCGCAGTAGGCGGCCAGCCCGCCCATGCCGAGCAGCGGGATGGCCAGCACCAGCCGATGCCAGACCAACCCGTCCGCCAGCGTGCTCTCCTCCGGCCGCAAAGATACGAGCAACGCCACCGCCAGCAGCCAGATGAAGAACGGCGCCGCGCTCAGTGTCGCCACTGGCCACACCAGCAAGCGTTTGCCCTCCGTGAACCGACCCAGAGAGAAGAGGGCTCTGCCCACCAGCGCCCCGGCCAGGAACGCGGGCACGCCCATCACCACCAGGAACAGGAATGGTCGCGTCGCCGGTCCCGTTATGGGCAGGATGCCGCCCGCCTGGCTGTCGAAGGACTGGTAGAACGGCAGGTACAGTGTGACCCCTGCCGCCACGAGCCCGGCGGCCAATATCATGGCCCTTCCCGTGGCCCGCCCCATCGGGGCCAGGGAAGCCGTTCCGCTGCTGTCCGTCCCCGGCTCCGACCGGTTGATCCGCCATGCCGACCAGCAGGCCACCGCCGCCATCGCTGCGATCGCCACGTAAAGCGGGAAGTCCCACGCATTGATGAACGCCAGCGAACCCAGGGCCAGGGCCAGCGTCACCGCCTCTCCCGGACGTCGCCGCAGCCAGCGCAGCCCCGGCGCGAAGGGCGACACCAGCAACGCCAGAGTCAGGGTCAGCGCCAGCGTCACGAAGGGCAGCGCGGACACGTGGGCGTGCAGGTCGCCCAGCAGGAAGCTGAAAAAGGGCACTTCCGTGATGGTGTAGTCCAGCGATGCGCCCGTTTCCGTCAGCGTGTCGATTACCCGGGTTCCCCGCCACCACCACCAGAACCCGTCGGGAAGCCAGCCGTCGCCGCCGGCCGGCGCCTCCAGGCCTTTGATTGTCACCCAATTCCAGAACCAGTCACCCCCCACCCCCCGCACGTAGGCCAGCTCCAGCACGCCGGACAGGTTGCCCAGCATGGTCACGGCCACCGCGGTCAGCAGCCCGGCCCCCAGCGCCGGAAACGCCCTTGCTCCGGCCAGGCGCAGCACGTTGTACACCAATCCCAGCACGCCGGCCGCCAGGAGGGCCGGAATCGTTGCCACGGCGAGGTTGTACGCTTTGTCCGTCGCCACGCCGGTGAGGGTCGACAGCATGGCCGCCACATAGTGGCCGCCGTAGTAGTAAGCGATGCTGTGCCCCGACAGCCACTGGTCCTCCGGCGGAAAGCCGTCCGCGTTGGCGACAGCGTTGAGGATGCCGAAGTCCATCGGCTTTTCGGTGTGGCTGATGCCCGGAACCTCGCTGATCACCAGCGCCCAGAACGCGAAGATGACCAGAAAAGTCAGCTCGGTGGTGGCTACCACCGCCCAGCGTCGACGAAAAAAGTCCGCCAGTTCGGCGCGCTGCCGGTAGGCCAGCCAAGCCGCCGCGATACCCATAATCACGAGCACGGAGCCGATGCCGGCCCCCGAGTTTGGGACGATGCCCAGCGTGCCGCCGATCCACGTGATCCATGCCAGCGCCAGCACCGCGAGAACCCGGGATACCGCCCACCCGCGGTCGGCCAGCCGCCCCAGCCCGCACACCGTGGAACCGATGGGGAACCCGACCAGCGACAGGGCCCACAGGGCGATGAGCCAGGCGAGAACGTCCTGCACGGTTGGGGGGCGGCCCGGCCGTCAGGCGGCCGGCGACAGCATGGCGTCCACGAACTCGCGGGAATCAAAGGGCGCGATGTCGTCCAGCCCCTCGCCGGTGCCGATGAACAGGATCGGCACGCCCAGCGCCCGTCGTATCGACAGTACGATCCCGCCCCTTGCGGTGCCGTCCAGCTTGGCCAGGAAGATGCCCGTGCAGCCCACCGCGTCGGTGAACGCCTGCGCCTGGGTCAGCCCATTGTGGCCGGTGGTGGCGTCCAGCGTCAGCAGCACCTGGTGCGGCGCCGCCTCGTCCAGCCCATTGATGACCCGCCGCACCTTGCGTAGTTCGTCCATCAGGTTCTGGCGGGTGTGCAGCCGTCCCGCCGTGTCCACGATCAGGATGTCCGCTCCCCGGGCCCGCGCTGCCTGCCACGCGTCGTAGGCCACCGCGCCGGGATCCGCCCCGTGCTGATGGCTGATCACGTCCACGCCCACCCGTTCACCCAGGATCTCCAGCTGCTCCTCGGCGGCGGCGCGGAACGTATCGGCCGCGCCCAGGATCACCTTCTTGCCCGCCCCGGTGAAGTGGTGCGCCAGCTTGGCGATGCTGGTGGTCTTGCCCACCCCGTTCACGCCGCAAACCAGTATCACGTAGGGTGCCGCGACGCTGTCATCGTCCAGCCACGCGTCCGGGTCGTCCGATGCCGACAGCTCCGCCGCGATCAGCTCCTTGAGCCGATCAAACGCGCCCTCTCCGTCCGCAACCCGCCCCGACCGGACCTCGGCCCGCAGTTCGTCCAGCACCGCCATGGTGGTGTCCACCCCCACGTCCGCCGAGATCAGGATCTCCTCGATCTCATCCCACACCGAATCGTCCAGCTCGCGGGACGCGAACAGGTTGCGGATGCGCCCGAACCAGCTGTCCCGGCTCCGCTTCACCCCGGCGTCGGTTTGCTGCCGGTTGACCTCGCCCCGGTTCCGCTTGAAGATCGAAAACATAGCGGCGCAAGATTATCAGCGCCACCCTTTGGGCGCAACCACGGCCCGCGTCGATAGCAGTTCAGACCTATGGTGGCGCTGTGTTCCAGGCTCGTCAGCGGCTTTTCACGTTTGCGTGTCAGTTCGTTGGGGGATGTGAAATGCGAATGTGTCTGCCTTGTACGGTGATCATGGCGTGTTCTTCTATCGCGAGACTGTGGTTTTCGATGATCTCCGCAATGATTTCGATACGCTGATACATGCGAACGTCCGGTAGACGAATGAGTCCAGCGTGGGAGATTCTGTGCAGGTAAATCAGTTCTCCGAAATCCTTGTCTATCGTGATGAGGACACGGTTCTCGGATGCTGCCAGTTCCAGCAACGCTTGGTCACCCGGATCCGGGCCGATGGATTGGGCCTCAAGTGTGTCATGCCCGTTATTGTGAAGCCAATTGGCCAGGCGGCGTCCGGCGCATCTATCGACCAGAAACCTCACGATCCAGCTACCGAAACGGTGGCGAGCGTGTCCCTCGCAATGACGGCGTGGGCGTAGGCGATGCAGGCTCGGATGTCTTCCAGTTCCAGTCCAGGATAGTCTTCCAGCAACTCATCCTCGCCGGCGCCCTGACTCAGCAAGCTCAGGATAAGCTCCACCGATATTCGCATGTCGCGGACAATCGGTTTCCCTCCAAACACATCCGGGCGGGCCGTGATGCGTTTCAGCAAATCTTGGTTGTCGGGCATGATTGACCTCCCGGGCGTTTCAGCTCATGGGTTGCAACGGCCATAACCAGACCACCCCTGGCTGGCGTCCCGGTCAAATTTCAGTAGCTACACCGGCGGCGCCTGGTTCAGACCGGCAATCCGCTCGCACCATTGCGCCGCGCCCAGAACCCGGCCCTCCTGGGCCCACGGCCCGCCGAACTGCACCGCCATGGGCATCCCCAGCTCGCTCAGGCCCGTCGAGACCACCACCGTCGGCAGCCCCGCCGCCGTCCACGGCACCTGGAACGCCGCATCGCCCGTCGTGTTCAGGTCACGGGGAGCCGGCGCCGGTATCGCCGGCGTCATCACGACATCAACCTTGGAGACCATCTCGCTCAGGTCGGCGCGGAACTGCCGCCGCAGCCGCTGGGCTTTCAGGTACGCCGACGTGGGCATGATCATGCCCATCTCCATGCCGGCGCGGATGCGCGGGCCGTAGTCTGCGGCGCGAGTGCGGTGATTGACCTCGTGGAATCCCGCGCACTCCACGTTCATCACGATGCGCTGGAAGCTGTGTACTGCGGCGAAGCTGTCCGGCAGCGGGATCTCCTCGACCTCGGCGCCCGCCTCCGCCAGCCGGTTCGCGATTTCCTCGGTGTGCGCCCACATCTCCGGCGTGGCGTAGTCTTCGTAATACTGACGGACTAGGCCGATGCGCGGGGGCCGGTCGTGCTCGGCCATCTGCGCGGTGAAGTCGGGCACCGCTTCGCGCAGGGTGCCGGGATCGTTGTCGTCCTCGCCACTCAGCACGGTCAGCATCAGCGCGGCGTCAGCCACGGTACGGGTCAGGATGCCCACGTGGTCCAGCGACCAGCTCACCGGGGCCACCCCGTACCGCGAGATGCGCCCGTAGGTGGGCTTCAACCCGACGATGCCGTTGTACGCCGCCGGCCGGCACGTCGATCCGCCGGTCTGCGAACCCAGGGCCGCCGGAACCATCCGCGCCGCCACCGCCGCCGATGACCCGCTGCTGGAACCGCCGGGAGTGTGCTCCAGGTTCCACGGGTTCCGCGTGGGAGACGGGTCGGAGGTCGCGAACTCGGTGGTGACC
>JAJEIA010000005.1 GCA_022823505.1 Dehalococcoidia bacterium | reverse complement strand
ATGCCGCCGTCCAGGTACACCTCTGCGTTGCCGTCCACGGCATTCACGACCTCGGGCAACACCTCGATGGTGGCCGGGGTGGTGTCCAGATAGCGTCCTCCATGGTTGGAGACGATCACCGCCTTTGCTCCATTTTCGGCGGACAGGCGGCCGTCCTCGCCGGCCATGATTCCCTTGACGACGACCGGCAGCCGTATGTTGGACGCGAACCATTCAAGGTCATCCCAGGTGGATGCCACGTCCCTGATGTCGCTGGGGCCGGCCGGCGCGTCGGCGGCAAACTTCCATGTGTGGGTGCCAAGGTCCAGCTGAGCATAGTTGGGCGACTCGGCGCCCACGTAGTCGTTGCGGATGTTGCGTTCCCGCTTGGGCTTGATCTTGGCGTCCAACGTCATGCAGATGGCCGAGTAACCGGCCTCTTCGGCCCGGGCGGCCATTTCGAGGGTCAGGCCTCGATCTTTGAAGAAATACTGCTGGAACCAGAGCGGACCGGACGCGGATGCAGCCACATCCTCCAGGGTGCGTGAGGCATGGGAACTCAGCACCATGACGGTTCCCATCTCGCCCGCCGCTTTGACCGTGGCGATCTCCGCCTCAGGGTGGGCCGCGCTGTGGTTGCCGGCGGGATCGAGCATGACCGGCAGGGCTATTTCCTGCCCCAACACCGTGGTGGCCATGGACCGGTTTTCAACGTCCACCATCATACGGGGCCGCAGCATGATCGAATCGAACACGGCACGGGTACGTCGGATGGTGATCTCATCAGTGGCGCCGCCGGCGATGAAATCATAGTGTCCCTGCTCGATCCGCTCCCTGGCGATCTGTTCGTACTCGAAAATATTGACGGGTTCCGTGGCCATGACTGTTACCTCGAGGCGAATTTTGAGACTGTATGACACGCAGGGCGCCATTATACATAGGGGTAAGCACGTCGCTGCCAGAATCTGGTGGCGCATGTGTATCTCTGGACGCTCTCGCCGGCCGGGAGTGCCGTTGCTTGACCCCCCTACATGCCCGTGCTAGCCTCGCATCAGGAGAAAGCCGGACCGGCCGGGTGGCCGCCGCGAGGTCTCGCGCCTCGGGGAGGAAAGTCCGGGCTCCACCGGACAGGGTGCTGGGTAACGCCCAGGCTCCGGCGCGGGAAACCGAGCCGGGGACGGAAAGTGGCACAGAAACATACCGCCGGCCCGCGCTCGGCGCGCCGGTAAGGGTGAAATCGGGCGGTAAAAGCGTCCGGCCGCGTGCGGCGACGCACCGGCGGCCAAACCCCACCTGGAGCAAGGCCAAATAGGGGGACTATGGGAGTCCGGCCCGTCCCCGGGTTGGCCGCTCGACCCCGGCGGCAACGCTGCACCGACTGACGGGGCGACGCGGATTGCACCGCGTTGGGGCTAGATAGATGGTCACCGTCCGCCCTCGGCGGATACAGAACCCGGCTTACAGGCCGCCCGGCATTCTCCAACTGTCCATCGGCAGTCCCTAACAATCATCCGGCGCACGTTTCCAGCACGACACGGAGAACATTATGGTCAGGACGAACCGAGCCAAAGCCAAGCTGCTGGCCGGCGAAATCGCGGTTGGAGGTAGCGTCAACTTCTACGCTCCAATAGTGGTAGAGATGTATGGGGTGCTCGGCTTCGACTGGGCCTGGATCGACTGTGAGCACGGATCGTCCAACGATTCCGAGTCGGAAAACATGATCCGCGCGGCCGAGCTGCACGACATCACCCCTGTCGTGAGAGTTCCCAACGCAGAGCCTTCAACCCTGTTGCGTTTTCTCGATCGCGGCGCTCAGGGACTGATCGTTCCCCACATCAACAACCGCGAGGAGGCCGAAGCTGTCGCCCGCGCGTCGCATTACTATCCGATGGGCGACCGGAGCAGTTCCACGGGCGGGCGTACCAATCGGCTGGGAAGCGGTTTGCCGCCGGCCGAATATTACGAGGCGGCCAACCGTGAAACGCTGGTGATCTGCATGGTTGAAACCCCGGAGGCGGTGGCCAACGTGCGCGAAATCGCTGCCGTGGACGGTGTCGACGCCATTCTTGTAGGAAGCAGCGACCTGACGCAAGCCATGGGCATGCCTCCGCAAGCGGAAGTCGACGCGGCAATTTCCCAGGTGATCGACGGGACGCTGGCCGAAGGCAAGATCATCGGCGTCGCTGGCGCCGGCATGACTGTGGACAACGTGGGCCGGTTCCGCCAGTTCGCTGAGCGCGGCGTTCGGTTGATGTCGGTCAATCTCCAGGACTTCGTTCGCCAGAGCGCTGGGCGGTTCCTGGCCGACATCAGGTCGTAACGTGGCACGCCACACCATGGTAGCCGCGGGCAAGTGCGGCGGAGCGGTCGCACTAACGTGAACCACCGGTAGAGGCTTGGCGACCTTCCGGTTGCTGGGCGCGCACGATGAGGATCCTACACTTCTCAGACCTCCACATCGGTGTGGAGAATTACGGCCGCACCGACCCCAACACTGGGCTCTCCACGCGCTTGGGAGATTTCCTTGACGCGCTAGATGAGTTGGTGGAGTATGCCCTGGCCGATGGAATAGACGTGGTGGTGCTGGCCGGCGACGCGTACAAAGGGCGGGATCCGACCCAGACCCACCAGCGGGAATTCGCGCGTCGTCTGCTCCGGCTGTCCGAAGCGGGGATCTCTACCTTTCTGTTGCCAGGTAATCATGACCTGCCGGCCGCCACCGGACGGGCCCACGCGGTGGAAATATTCTCCACGCTGCAGGTGCCCAACGTTTATGTGGGGGCCAGCTTGCAAACGTACGCCGTTCCGACCCGGGCGGGTCCGCTGCAAGTCCTTGCGGTGCCCTGGCCGTCTCGCGGAGCGATGCTGGCCCGGGAGGAGTCGCGCGGTTTAAGCATCGAGGAAATACGTGCGGAAACCGAGCGCAGGATGACGGCGGCGATCGCTGCGCACGCCGACGGGATCGACCCGAGCGCGCCGGCCATACTCGCCGGGCACGTCACGGTGAATGGCGCGACGGTGGGCTCGGAACGGTCCATGATGCTGGGTAACGACCACGTGCTAAACGTGAGCGCCTTGCAACGGCCGGAAATCGATTACGTGGCGCTCGGACACGTACACAAGCACCAGGTACTGCGGCCACCCGGGTCGGACGGGCCGGCGGTGACATACTCCGGGAGTCTGCAGCGGGTGGACTTTTCCGAGGAGTCTGACGACAAGGGCTTCTGCGTGGTGGACATTGATCCCCGGGCTGCGCGTGGGCGCCGGCTCACGGAGTTTCGCTTCCATGACATCGCGGCTCGGCCTTTTGTCACCGTTGATGCAGTGGTTCCAGAGAACGAGCAAAATCCCGCGGCGTTCGTGACCCGTGCGATTTCTCGCCGCCGCGTGAATGCAGCTGTCGTGCGGGTGAGAATCAGGTTGTCCTCGGAGCAGTCCGCCAAGTTGAGAGACGCCGACCTGCGCCCGTCGTTGTCGGCTGCCCACTACGTGGCGAGTATCTCCCGAGAGGTCACCGACGCGGAACGCCGGCGGATCTCGGTGGAACCATCCGATCTCCAGCCGCTGACGGCGCTGCGAATGTACCTCGAAAGCCGCGGGTTCAGTGCCGAAAGGCGGGACCACCTGCTCGAAAGGGCTGAAGAACTGCTGGCGTCGGCAGGAACAGACCGAGAAAATTGACGTTGTCAAAAGAACAATTCGGCTCCATCGTGGACGTGCCCGGTGTGTCGGTCGGGCACTGGACGGACGCGGAAGCCGCCACCGGATGCACCGTGATCCTCACGACCGATGGCGCCGTGGGTGGTGTCGCTGTGCGAGGCGGTTCGCCGGGGACGCGTGAGACTGATTTGCTGAACCCGATCCGCCGAGTCGACCAGGTGCACGGCGTCTTATTGAGCGGCGGCAGCGCGTTTGGCCTGGCTGCCGCCACTGGAGTCCAGCAATGGCTGGAAGAGCGCGGTATCGGTTTTGCCGCGCCACATGGTCCGGTTCCAATCGTGCCGGCTGCCATACTCTATGACCTCGGCGTGGGCAGGTCCGACGTGCGTCCAGACGGGTTGGCAGGCTATGCGGCGTGTGATGCGTCCGTTGCAAATGAGATCGCTATGGGATCGATCGGAGCCGGAACTGGCGCGACGGTGGCCAAGGCCTACGGGATCGAAGGCGCGGTCAAGGGCGGTATCGGCTCGGCGCGCTGCGTGCTGGTGGATGGCGTGTCGGTGGGAGCGACCGTGGCGGTCAACGCGTGGGGCGGGATATACGACCATCGCGACGGCGGACTGATAGCCGGACCCCGGGGCGATGACGGTTCGATCGCGGATCCCGTCGATGTTATGTTAACGGGAATGGCAGCGGCGCGGTCGTCGGCGCTGTCCAACACCACCATCGGCGTCGTGGCAACGGACGCCAAACTGGACAAGATGCAGGCCAATTTCGTGGCGTCCGCCTGCCACGACGGGTTGGCGCTGACTATCCGGCCCTGCCACACGCCCAGCGACGGTGACACGATGTTCTGCCTCGGGACGGGACGGAGCTCCGTCGCCGTCAATCTGATGGCCATCGTTACGGCGGCCACGCACGTGACCGCGCTGGCGGTCCTGGATGCCATTCATTCAGCGCGGAGCTTGGCGGGCATACCGTCGGTATCGGAGTTGAGAAATGGCCCAGCCTGAGGATGTCGCCATCGGTTTCGTCGGGGCGGGTGTCCTGGGCAGCGGGCTGGCGCTGGCGCTGAGCGCGGCCGGGTGGCGCGTGGCAGCGATCGCTAGCCGGAGCCAATCGAGCGCCGAGCGTGCGGCGAGCTTGATCGATGGATGTGCGGTAGGTGAAAACGCACAGGCGGTTGCAGACGCCTGCGACCTGGTGTTCATTACCACGCCGGACGCGGCCATAACGGAAGTGTCAGGAGCGGTGACATGGCAGGCGGGACAGGGCGTGGCGCATTGTTGCGGCGCGGCTTCGACCGAGCTCTTGGCCACCGCGACGAAGTCAGGCGCATCGGTCGGCGCGATGCATCCCTTCCAGACCTTTGCGGCCATCGACGGACCCGGTCAGGCGGCCGAACGGTTGCACGGAGTGACCTTCGCGATTTCGGCGACCGGCTGGCTGGAAGAGTTTCTACCAAACCTGGCGCGGTCGCTGGGCGGGCGAGGCATAGAAATCCCCGACGACATGCGACCCTTGTATCACGCCAGCGCGGTCTTGAGCTGTGGGTACCTGGCAACGTTGCTGGACGCCGCGGTAGGACTGTGGACCAACATGGGCTTCACCGAGGAGGACGGGGTGAGGGCAGCAGTGCCGCTGGCCCGTGCAACCATTGAGGCCATTGAACGCCAGGGGCCGGCCAGCGCGGTGACCGGGCCGGTGGTTCGCGGCGACTCTGCAACGCTGGCAGCCCACCTGGAGTTGCTGTCGCGACACGCCGCGCATCTGCTCCCGCTCTACCGCCAACTCACTGAGTCATCCCTGCCGCTGGCGCGCTCCAAGGGAATCGAGGAACCGCAGCTGGAGCAAATCAGGCGGACAATCAGCGTCTCTGACTGATAAAATCGCGGCACAATGGCGATCACCATTCGAAGACTGGCCGAAATGAAGCGGGCCGGGGAGAAAATCCCAATGGTCACCGCTTACGATTACACGGCCGCGCGTATCGCTGATGCCGCCGGCATCCCGATAATCCTCGTGGGCGACAGTCTGGGCATGGTGGTGCTGGGATACGACTCGACCGTGCCGGTGACGATGGACGACATGGTCCGGCACGGGCGTATGGTCAGTCGCGGTGCGTCTCAGGCGTTGGTGGTCGTCGACCTGCCGTTCATGTCATATCAGGTCGATGCCGCGGAAGCGCTGCGGAATGCCGGCCGGCTGATGCAGGAGGGCGGAGCGCACACGGTGAAATTGGAAGGCGGAGTGTCAATAGCAAACACGGTGCGGCGCATGGTGGACGCCGGAGTGCCGGTCATGGGTCACATCGGGCTGACCCCGCAGTCGGTTAACGCGTTGGGTGGGTACCGGGTGCAAGGGCGCACCAAAGCGGCGGCACGGCGTTTGCTGGACGATGCGTTGGCGCTCCAGGATGCAGGAGCGTATGCGGTGGTGCTGGAGTGCGTGCCGGCTCCATTGGCCAAGGCCATCACCGGACACCTGTCCATTCCCACGATCGGAATAGGAGCGGGCCCCGACTGCGACGGGCAGGTGCAGGTTTTCCACGATATGCTGGGCATGTTCCCGGATTTCGTGCCCAAGCACGCCAGACAGTATGCTGAATTGGGATCCGACATGACCCGGGCGTTCGAAAGGTACGCGGAGGAAGTGAGGACCGGCGCGTTTCCCTCGGAAGCAGAGAGCTTCACGATGAACGAGAGCCTGCTGGCCGACCTTCTGGATGTCTAGCTCGGGTCACCGGGATCCGGGAAACCGGCACGTCAGGGCCAACGCCTTCGACGTGCTGATACGCCGTAATGGCTGGTTCCTGGTTACCTTCTACGGTCTCTGGGCGTCTCTTGCCGGTTTGCTCAGCTATGCGCGCGTGGACACCGCGGATGCCTCGTCATCAGGATGGCCCGCAATTGCTATAATCGTCATAGTCGCCGCCGCGATTACCGTCGGCGTCGCTTTTCCATTGGCGTTTGGTTTAGTGGAGGGGATACCTATGGTACTGGCGAGATTGTACAGCGACCGCGTCCGGGAAGAAGGTCGGGAGGAAGGCCGCGAAGAAGGTCGGGAGGAAGGCCGCGAAGAAGGCCGCGAAGAAGCCAACAGAGCCTGGGAAACTTGGAACGAACGCCGGGAGGCTGCGGAGCGCGATGGCATGACTTTCACCGAGCCGCCGCCCTCTACCAATGGGACCAGCAAAGAAACCTTGGGCTAGACCAAGACTTGGAAGGACGATCGACAAATGTCCAAACTCGAAGGAAAAACTGCAATCGTAACGGGAGCCAGTCGCGGCATCGGCGCGGAAATCAGCAGGCTGTTTGCGGCCGAAGGGGCTCGAGTCGTATGCGCCGCGCGCACGGTCAACGAAGGCGATCATCCGCTCGAGGGTTCGCTGGCCAAGACCATCGCGGACATCAGGGAAGCGGGCGGCGAAGCGACGGCGGTGGCGTCGAACATTTCGCTTCCCGAAGACTGTGAGCGATTGGTCGAAGAGACCCGCAACATCTACGGGCCGGTGGATGTGCTGGTGAACAACGCCGCGCTGACCTACTATCTTCCGATCAAGGATTTTCCCATCAACCGTTGGATGCGTTCCTGGGCAGTGAACTTCCATGCGCCGTTTATCTTGAGCCAGTTGGTGTTGGGCGACATGATCGAGCGCCGGTCGGGAAGCATTGTGAACATCTCGTCGGGGTCGGCGGTTGGTCCGGGACGCGGTCCTTACACCATGCCGGCGAACAACGGCACCTGTTACGGCGCCGAAAAAGCGGCCCTGGAGCGGTTCACGCAGGGGCTCGCACAAGAGGTATACGAGTACGGGATTTCCGTGACGGCCGTGTCGCCGTCCTTGGTTGTTCCGACGCCGGGCACCGTGTTCCATCACCTTGTGGATGGGATGGACGACCCACGGGGCGAGTCGCCGGAACTGCTGGCCAAAGCGACGTTGCTGCTGGCGTCTGAGCCGACGGACAAGGTGACCGGCCGGGTCTGTTACAGCCAGCAGATCCTCTTGGAATTCGGATGGATCTCGGAAGGGCGTGGCTGGGGAGTCGACGATACGCGCGGGCCGGGTAGCGGATACAGCCAAATGTGACCGCCCCCGTGATAAGATTGCCGAAACGTCGGGATCAGGAGTATCAACCATGGAGTTCCAGCTAAGCGCCGCCGACGCCACCTTTAGAAGTGATTTGCGGCAATTCATCGACGACGAATACGTCCCGGAGTGGGAGTTGGGTGAACGGGGCTCCGGCGAGGAAAACTGGGAGCGCACACTGGAGGTTCGGCGCAAGTTGGCCGACCGTGGCTGGCTCACCATGCACTGGCCGGAGGAGTACGGTGGGCAGAAGGCGTCACCGGTCCGTACTGCCATCTTCAATGAGGAAATGACCTACCATCGGGCGCCGGGCCGCGACAACTTCGGCGTGCGGATGATGGGCGCTACGCTGATGATCCACGGGACCGACGAACAGAAAGCCGAGCACCTGCCGCCGGTGGCCAAGGGCGAGGTTCAATGGTGCCAGGGGTACAGCGAGCCGGAATCGGGTTCGGACCTGGCTTCCTTGAGCACCCGCGCCATCCGCGACGGCGACGAGTTCGTGATCAACGGCAGCAAGATCTGGACTTCAATGGGCCACCGGGGCGACTGGATCATGCTGCTCACGCGGACCGACACCGACGCGCCGAAACACCGGGGCATCAGTTTCTTCCTGGTCGACATGAAGACGCCCGGCATTGAGGTTCGACCCATCATCAATATGGGTGGCCGCCACGAATTCAACCAGGTTATTTTCGACAACGTGCGCGTACCCGCCCGCAACATCGTGGGTGAGGAAAATCGGGGTTGGTACGTTGCCGTGACGCTGCTGGACTTTGAGCGGTCCGGCATCGATTATTCCGCGGCCGCCCGCCGGCACCTGGACGATACCCGTCAGTGGGCCGACGACATCAGGCGCAACGGGCAGCCTCTCAGCCAGGAACCGTGGGTCCGCAACGCGCTGGCCGACCGGTATATCGAGTGCGAAGTGGCCAGACTGATCGCGTACAACGTGGCGTGGATGCAGGGCGAGGGCCTGGTGCCAAACAAGGAAGCTTCGATGTCGAAGGTTTTCGGCAGTGAGACGGTGCAACGCACTACCGCCTCGTGCCTAGGGATCATGGGCATGTACGGCGGGCTGCGCGACGAGAAATGGACGCCGATGGAAGCCGATATGCAGGAGCATTGGCTGCGGGCCTTCTCCCACACCATCGCCGCGGGGACCAGCGAGGTCCAGCGCAACATCATTGCCAGCCGTGGTCTGGGCTTGCCCCGAGGTTAGTAACATGCCGGACACCCCCGTTCTTTACTCGCTCAGCCCGGAGGGCGTGGCGACACTGACGCTGAACAACCCCGAGCGGCGGAATGCGCTGTCGTCGCCGACGCTGGAAGCCTTGGAATCCCTGCTTGGGCAAATCGCAGGGAACCCCAAGGTCCGAGTGGTCGTGCTCCGGTCACATGGGCCGGTGTTCAGTTCTGGGCACGACCTGAACGAGTTGGTGAACGGCGATGCGGCGGACTACACGACCGTGTTCGAAGCCTGCACCCGAGTGATGGAGGCCATTCGGCTGCTGCCCAAACCCGTGATCGCCCAGGTCCAGGGTTTGGCCACCGCAGCGGGTTGCCAGTTGGTGGCCACCTGCGACATCGCCGTGGCGGCCGATAACGCGGCATTCGCCACGCCGGGCGTGCAGATCGGCCTTTTCTGCACCACACCGGGCGTCGCGGTAGCCCGGTCGGTCATGCCCAAAAAGGCCATGGAAATGCTGCTTACCGGGAAACCGATTTCGGCGCAGGAGGCCTTGGAGTTCGGCCTCATCAGCCGCATCGCGCCAGCCGAGGAGTTGGAGGAGCAGGTTGACGAGTTGGCGCGCCAGATCGCCTCAGCCAGCGCACACACACTGGCGTTGGGCAAGGCGGCTTTCTACCAACAGATTGAAATGGACCGGCCTTCGGCCTATGAGTTTGCCAGCAAAGTCATGGTGGACAACCTCCTGGCCGATGACGCCAAGGAAGGCATCTCGGCGTTCCTGGAGAAGCGGCAGCCGGTCTGGTCCACCTGAAAACACTGAGGGATACCATGGCACTGAAAGAATTCATCAAGGAGTCCTTCGACGCCAACTGGGAATGGCTCCTCCGGTACGTGGACGGACTTACCCAAGAGGAAATCGAGTTCACTCCCAACGAGCAGTGCCACTCCATCGGGTTCATCGTGTGGCACTATGGCCGCGCCCTCGATATGTGGGTGCAGTCGTTGGCCAAGCAGGAGCAGCAACTCTATGAGCGCGAATGGGCGCAGCGTCTGGGGTTCGAACCGGAACCGATGAACGTTGGATTCGGATACACGGTGGACGACCTGACCAGCTGGAACTGCCCCGGTAAGGCGCTGCTCATGGAATACGCCGAAGCCGCCCGAAACAACCTGCTGGCATTCCTGGACAGTCACGACGACGAATCGCTGGTGAGCACCCAAATGACCAATCGGCGTGGCGAGAGCATGGCGGTAGCCGATATGTTCCGCCTGCTGATTTGGGAAGTGAACCAGCACGGCGGGCAGGCCGGCTACCTGCGGGGCATGCAACGGGGGTTGAACCAGTAATAGCGACCAGGCGGAACAGCCCGGGGGCGGATGCACATTCGCCCCCGCTTTATTTGTAACGGAGGTGAAAAGCTATGACCACCAGCACTTTGCGCTATCGGTACGATCCGCTCCACCAGAATATCGTTTGCAACGAGACTGCTATAAACGACCTCCCGGCGACGGTGGACGGCCTGGGCGCCAGTCGGGCGATGATCACCTGCGGTCCCACGATCCTTAGTGCGTGTGACGTGGTGCCCCGCGTCCAGGAGGCCCTGGGCACGCGGTACGTTGGGACGTACTCGGGTGTGGCGCCACACTCGCCTGTGGCAACCGTGGAGGCCGGGGCGGCGATGGCCCAGGAAACGCAGCCGGATATCTTCATCAGCGTCGGTGGCGGCAGCACCCATGACACGACCAAGGCCATCGCCGTTCTGCTCGCCGAGGGCGGTGACATCCGTGATTACGCCATCATCTTCGAGCCTCCGGACAAGATAACGGTTCCGCCCACGCCATCGCCCAAGGTTCCAATCGTGAGCGTGCCCACCACCATGGGTTGCGCCGAGTTCAGCCGGGGCGGGGGCGGTGTCACTGACCACGCGCAGGGGCGCAAGCTCAGCATCGCCGGCGACGGTGTGACCCATCGGACAGTGGTCATCGATGGACAGGCACTCGCTACCACCCCGCTGCGAATCCTTGTTTCCACGGCCATCGGCCAACTGCGGATCGCCGTTGAGACCGTGTATTCAACCGG
>JAJEIA010000126.1 GCA_022823505.1 Dehalococcoidia bacterium | reverse complement strand
GAGCCTCGAAAGCGGCCAGGCCCATCGCTGGAAGGTTCTTGGCGACGGCTGGTATTCCGGGGTTCTGGGTCCGTGGCTGATCCATATCCGCCAGGTGTCCGGGGGCGTGGAATATCGCGCGGCGGCGTCGGGCGAGGCCGGAGACACGGATGCCCTCCACTCCCTCCTCTGGTCCTATTTCCGGCTCGACGACGACATCCACGCGATATACGACGACATTCGCCGGGACCGGCGGGTATCGGAAATGGTGTCACGCTACCCGGGCCTGCGAATATTGCGGCAGGATCCCTGGGAATGCACCGTCGCCTTCATCTGCTCGGCCACGTCGAATATCCCGCGCATCCACCAGAACATGGAGGCCATGGCGAACAGCCTGGGAAACCCGCTGGAACTGGACGGGGAAGTGCGTCACACCTTCCCTTCGCCCCAGCAATTGGCCTCGGCCGGGGAAGGATCTTTGCGTGAATTGGGCCTTGGGTTCCGCGCTCCCTACGTGGCGGCGGCGGCGCAGCGCGTCTGCGATGGCGAATTGGACCTGGACGAACTGATCCGACTGCCCTATCCGGAGACCAAGTCCCGGCTCATGGAGTGCTACGGCATTGGGGCCAAGATCGCTGACTGCATCTCGGTATTCTCATTGGAAAAGTTGCAGGCGTTTCCCGTGGATGTCTGGGTGCGACGCGCGCTGGCGGAATGGTATTTCCCCATGCAAAAAAAGCCGCCCGACCGGGTGATGGTGGAATGGGCCCAGGACCACTTCGGCCAATACGCCGGTTACTCCCAGCAATACCTGTTCCACGCCCGCCGGCGTGAGGGACGCTGAGGGTCGGCCTGAGATGGTTCGAGAGATAGAGATCCAGCAGCCGTTTGACTTGGGACTCAGCCTGACGATGGGACAGGCGTTTCGGTGGTACGCGCTGCCGCCGGACTTCTACGGCGACGGTCACAATTGGTTCTCGGGTGTACTGGGCGAAAACCTGATCCACATCCGCCAGACCGAAAATGGTGTCGCATACCGTGTGGGTGGACCAGACGGTGAACGTGAGCTGGATGTCTACGACGACCAAAAACTGATGCGTTATTTCCGTGAGGACGACGACATAGCGGCGATCTACGCAGACATCAGCACCCAAGATAATCATATTGCTGAGCTAGACTTTGCGCAATTCAAGCAGCGTAAGCGAGGGAGTCCACCATTCGGTGGTACAAGGTAACGGGGAGTTCCTGCGTATCGGTGCTGACCGTGGACAGTGAAAAACCCTCCGAAGTGAGCCACAGGTGCCGACGCACCAGGGCGATGGCGTCCACGAAAGTCGGTGACGGCTTGTCGTACCAGGCGGCGGTACGCTGGGTGATCGGATGATGTTGCTGCAAGGCATGGGCGGCCAGGGTGGTCCAGGAGAAGAGGCCCAGGAGGACCGGCGTAGTGCGGGCGATGGCCAAGTTGGACCACTGGCGCTGGGTTTCCATGCCCAGGTGGGTGCGGACTTCCTGAAAGGTGACTTCGAGTTGCCAACGCAGGACAAACCACTGGAGGATCTGGGCCTGGTCTGCCGACGGGTCGGTGCAGAGCAGTGCCTGGGGATCGAAGGCGCCTTCGGGATCTCGTACCAGCACCCAGCGAATGGTCACCGCCGGCTTGCCCGAGCGGTACCAGACGGCGGTCTGGGAGGTGAGTTCCACGGTACGGGTGGTGCCGTCATACCAGGCCACCGTGGCGACGGTCCACGTGACGTCGGCCTGATCCAGGAGGGTTTTCAGCGACGGTCGCCGTGGGCCTTTCAGGGCGGGCCGGCCAGTTTGGCCCGGCGGCCGTGGCGGCGCTGGCGCATAGAGGGCAGCGTCCAGACGCAATCTGGCGATGAGGGTGACCGGCTCGCGCAAAGACTGACAGCAGTGGAGCAAGTCCAACACGGCGTAGCTGTTGTCGCCCACCAGGACCAGGGGACGATGGGGCAGCCAGCGGCGCAGGAGAATTACCATCTGTCGAGCCCAATCGGTGATCTTCTTGTGCCGGCGCCCCTGCTGCTGGTGGTAACGAGAGGAAGGCGCCAGCACCGTGAGTACCGGCAGTGCCCAATGGCGTCCGGCCCAGGGCACCTGGCCCAGCCACATCAGGGAGATCCAGCGCAGGCCACTGGCCTTGACCAGTTGGTGGCGACTGGAACGCACCGCGTCTCGGTAGATGCCGCGGGCTCTGATCTTGGCGCCGCGACGCCGTTCCAGGGTTTCATCGATGCCGAAGATCAACGGACCGTCGCCGCGATCGAAGTATTGAAGCAGCAGCAAGAGCAAGATGCGGGCCGCCTCGCGGGGCGACCACACCGCCCGGTTGAGCACCTCGTGATAGCGGGAGTAGTCGTCCTGGTCGCTGCGCCCCATGACGCGCAGCGCGGCGGCCACGGTCCGTTGTCCCGTGGTCAGGATCGTGCCCACCAGCAGGAGCTGGGCCTTCTGCCAGGTCGGGTTGGTGAACAGCGTTCCGAAGGGAAGAAGAACGGCTACAATGGCAGCGGGCAGGGTGAGCATGGCTGGGCCTTTCTCGGAAAGTGGGGTCAGGCCAGCTTACCCTGCCTTTATACTTTTTCTAAATTTTGCGCAAAGCACCATTATGCCCGGGCTCGGGCCGTGCAGAGGAGACTAACTGGCCAGGTGCGGTCATGGTGTAATTTCTGGATGAGGCGTGTCGTCCGGACCGAGACCGAGTGGACATTGGTGCTGGTTGCCCGGCGCAAAGCATGGTCCGGGGGTCTTACGGCGGCATCATTGGCGACGTCCCACTGTGGGCGATCCCGTTCGGGAGAGTGGCTAAGTTCTGTGGCTCCCTCCGGCGATGCGCCTACGCTGTGATGCTGAAGGGTAGAGATGATGACGACACGCCAGAAGAAACCGAAGCCGGCGAGCCGGACTGCAGCGGAGCGGGAAGGTCTGCCAGCAGAACTGTCTCAGGTGAACCTGACCGCGGCCGGCGTTGACGTGGGCGCCAGCAGCCATTTCGTGGCGGTGTCCGCTGACCGGTCGGAACCGCCGGTGCGTGAGTTTGCGTCGTTCACGTCGGACCTATACCGATTGGCCAACTGGCTGGTGGAATGCGGCGTGGAGACCGTGGTCATGGAGTCCACCGGCGTGTACTGGATACCGCTGTTCGGAGTGCTGGAAGAGCGCGGGTTTGAGGTGATGCTGGTGGACCCCAGGCGGATCAAGAACGTGTCCGGTCGCAAGACCGACGTGCTGGACTGCCAGTGGCTGCAACAG